>DATLQY010000550.1:0-12354 GCA_035534975.1 Pirellulales bacterium | reverse complement strand
GTCGACGGCGAGGAGGCCTTGAGCCCCCAGGACGTGATCGCCAAGCTCCGCGAGAATGGAGGCAGCCACATGACCGTGCGCGCCCACGGCGAGTGCCATCACGGCACCGTGGTGATGGTGCTCGACGCCGGCACCGACGTGGGGATCGAAGACGTTCGCCTGATCACCGACGACGATTCGGAGTCATGAGCGCGCGGCGAGGGACCGAAAAACCACTTCCAGTCAAGGGCCCATCCATGAGCGCCGAGCACGACAGCGACCGTGGTTTGGTCCCGGAGGCGCCTCAGCACCAGGAAGAGGACCTGATCGACATGACCGCCATGGTGGACATGACCGTGCGCGCCCATGGCGAGTGCCATCACGGCGCGTTGGTGATGGTGCTCGACGCCGGTACCGACGCGGGGATTAAAGACGTTCGCCTGTTCACCGACGACGATTCGGAGTCGTGAGCCGCCATGCCGTCCCCCCGCCGCTTTTTCTTGATCCGTGCCAGCGGTGATTTGCGGTTTTTCGTTCGAGTGGCCTGCTTGTGTTATTCGCTCGCCTGCGTGTTCGAATCGCCGAGCGTTTCCGCCGCTGACGCAGAGTGGGTCGGCGCAAAGGTCATGCTCAAGGAGACGGCAAAACCCAAGCTCGGCACGCAGGCGCTCGACTGGAGCGCCGTGCGTCTGCCGGCCAAAGTCACCCAGGCAAAGGACGGCTGGCTTTGGGTTGGGACGGCCTGGGTCCGCCCAAGCGATGTCGTTCCGCTGGCCGACGCCCCGGCCTACTTCACGGCGCTCTTGAATAGCGGCAGGAGCAAAGTCCTGGCCTATGCCTTGCGCGGCGTCAGTTGGTACGCGCTGCGAGAATACGACAACGCGATCAAGGACTTCAGCCAGGCGATCATGCTGGAACCCGGCGATTCGAGCTTATTCGCGCTGCGCGGCAAAGCGCTTTTCATGAAGCACCTCTACGACGCGGCGCTGGCCGATTTCACCGAGGCGATCCGCCTCGACCCGACGAACCTGGTGGCCTACAACGACCGTGGTTGCACGCTCAAGAACCAGGGCGAATACCACGCAGCCGAGCGGCAGTTCAACGAAGTGCTCCGCATGGCGCCAAACAACGCGCTGGCCTTTGCCAACCGGGGCGCCCTCTGGTTCGCCCAGGACGATCTCGACAAGGCGATGACCGATTTGAACCGGTCGATCCAGCTCGACCCCAAGCAAAGCTTCGCCTATTCCAACCGTGGCCGGGTCTACATGAAGCGCGGCGATTACCCCGAGGCCATGGCCGATTACGATAAGGCGGTGGCGATCGACCCCGACGATTGGTCAGCCTACAACGGCCGGGCACGCATCATGGCCACGGCCCCCGATTTCGAGTTCCACCTCCGCGACGGAAAGCAGGCCGTCGAGGTCGCCACGAAAACCTGCGAAATGTCGGCCTGGAGCGAGTGGATCTGCGTCGCCACGTTGGCGGCGGCCTACGCCGAGGCGGGCGATTTCGAGGCCGCCGTCAAGTGGCAGAAGAAGGCCATGCAGATGTCGCAGCCCGCCGAGGAGAAGGAACAGCGCGACAACGAGCACAGACTGCGGCTTTACGAGGCCGGGAAACCGTTTTACGAGGAAGTGAAGCTGGTGGAAGAGCGGAAGGACGACGAATGACGCCGCCATGTGCCTTTGCGAATTATGGCACCCTTGGAAACCTGCCCGACGGTTGTCATTTCTGCCGCAAACTCATGATCCCCAGGAAGAAACTGGCGAACATGGTTTGAATTCCCAGCGTCAAAAGCACGACGGCGGGGATCACGCTCCGCATGGTGACGCTTGGGTCGAGGCTCCCTAGCCCGGCGTTGTGCCAATTCCACACGGCCGTGCCGAGGAGCCCGCCGCCGAACAGGGTCAGGCCCAGGCCCGCCGCGACGCCGAGCTCCAGGTTAACCCACCGCGGCATCATGGCCAGCAGCCGCTTGGGCGGATGAAACCCCTCGACGATCGCGTACTTCTTGGTGAACAGGCCAAATACCAGCAGTTGGTGCCCGAGCAGGCAGAGGAAGCCCGCCACCAGCATCGTGTGGACGCCGAAACTCACCCCCGCGACCTCCAACGGTCCGGCGACGAGCGCCAGCGACACGATGAGCCCGAGGAGGAAGCAGACGAATCCGGGCAGCAAGAACATCCAGCGCGGGCTGAATAGGAGCATGAACCGAAGGTGACGCCAGCCGTCGCGCCAACTTCGCAGGTGCGGCGGCCGAGAGCGGCCGTCTTTGTGCAGCCTGGTCGGCACCTCGGCGATCCGAAGCCCGTGCAACGTCGACTTGATCACCATCTCGCTGGCAAACTCCATACCGGTGGTCTGCAAGCGCATTCGTTCATAGGCCGCTTTGCTGAAGCCGCGCAAGCCGCAATGGAAATCGCCGGCCGGACAATGAAAGAACAACCGGCCGATCCGCGTCAGCACCGGGTTGCCGATCCAACGGTGCTTCCAAGGCATGGCACCCGGCATGATCCCACCCAGGAAGCGGTTGCCCATCACCAGGTCGAAGCCGGTTCGCAGTTGTTCGATAAAGGGGTAAATTGAGGAAAAATCGTAGCTATCGTCAGAATCGCCCATGATGACGTACTTGCCCTGCGCGGCCTCGATTCCCCCTCGCAACGCGCTGCCATAGCCTTTTTGCGGTACGGCCACGACGCGGGCCCCCAGCCGTTCGGCGATGGCCTGCGAGCCGTCGGTGCTGCCGTTGTCGGCAATTACGATTTCGGCGCGCAAGCGGTGCGTGCGGATCGCCTGCTGCGCTTTGGCGATGCACCGCTCAAGCGTTTCGGCCTCGTTCAAGCAGGGCATGACGATCGAGATTTCGATTCCTTGGGCTTGCCGCGGACGTTCGGCAAGGGGGGGCGAAAGGAGTTCGACGGACATGAACATGGCTCCGCGAGGATCGTTGGAAAGGGGATATGGGGATACGGAGGAGATGAGGGAATGTTTTTTTTAAGGTGTTGGAAAGGGGATATGGGGATACGGCAGGGCTATGTGAAAGGATAGGCCATCGGAAGGAAGAACGGAGGGAACAGGTGACAGGTCACAGGGAACAGCCGGAGAAAAGCGGCTGACTGTCCCCTGTAACCTCTCCCCTGTCCCCTCATTCGCCGACCTATACTTTCAAGAGGGCCTGGAACCACTGGGTACACGATGCGTTGGGTCGAAGCCATTCTGGACGAGTTGTCGGAAGCGACCTCATGGGGCTACCGCCCCGGCGCGCCGCCGGCGACCGAGCCGGCCGCGATGGGGGCGCTGGCGTTGGCGGGACATGGCCGCCACGAAGCCGCCCAGCGCGCCTGCCGCTGGCTGGTTTCGCTGCAAGCCGACGACGGCGCGCTGGGTATCTCCGCCGCCGAGGCGGCGCCCCATTGGCCAACCGGCCTCGCGGTACTCGCCTGGAAGACGATCGGCGGCGCCGCCGAATACGAAACGGCGATCGCCAAGGCCCTGGCCTGGTTGCTGGCGGTGCGCGGCGAGACGTCACCTCGTTCGGATGAAGTTGGGCACGACACGACCGCGATCGGTTGGCCCTGGGTCGAAGGCACTCACGCTTGGGTCGAACCGACGGCGTTCAACCTGCTGGCACTGAAGGCCACCGGCCATGCCGCGCACCCTCGAGCGCGTTGGGGCGCCGGTCTTCTGGTGGATCGCTTGCTCACCAGCGGCGGATGTAACTATGGAAACACCGTCGTACTGGGACAGGCGTTGCGGGCCCACGTCGAACCAACCGGCCTGGCGCTGGCGGCCCTGGCGGGCGAAGGCGATCCGACGGGGAAAATCATGCGTTCGATCGAGTACCTGGACAAAACACTCGACCGTTCGACGACCGCGGCGTCGCTGGCTTACGGCCTGATGGGCCTGGCGGCACACGGCCGCGTGTCGATTGCCGCGGGCGAGTGGCTGGCCTCGGCGGCCGAACGAACTCGCCGCCGCGGCGCCTCGCCGCACCGGCTGGCCCTGCTTGCACTCGCCGCGCTGGGTACCGATTGCCCAATCCTGCTAGGAACCAACCGCTAATGAACGAACCGCTAACCGTGCAAACGCCGTCCACGATCGGACAGGAAGCGGTGGACGCCGCGCCGCGAACCCTCTGGCTCGACCGCCGCGCGTTCTTGGTGGGTGGCGGCCTGGTCGCGGCCGGGTTGCTGGCTCGCCCGCTCGCAAGGTCGCTGTTTGGCGGCGGCGCGGCGGTCTTCATTGCCCGGCATCAACGCTACGATGGCGCCTTGGAACAGACGATCCGCGCCGGCCTCTTGGCCACCGGTCTTGATCCGGCCGAGCTGCGCGACCGCAAGGTTTTGTTGAAGCCGAACCTCGTCGAACCGACGCGCCTGGCGCCGCACATGACGACCCACCCGGCGATGATCCTGGCCGCGGCCGAGGTCTTCCGCGGCTGGGGCGCGACGGTCGTCGTGGGCGAGGCGCCGGGCCACGTTCGCGATACCGAAATGGCCCTGGCCGAATCAGGGCTGGGTGAAGCGCTCGACTCGGCAAATCTCGATTTCGCCGACTTGAACTATGAGGAAACGGCCTGGGTCGCCAACCGCGGCCGGGCGTCGAAGCTCGCGGGGTTCCACCTCCCTCGTTCCATCGTCGAAGCCGACCTTGTCGTGTCGATGCCCAAGCTCAAGACCCACCATTGGGTCGGGCTGACCGTGTCGATGAAGAACCTCTATGGGATCTTGCCGGGCGTGAAGTACGGCTGGCCCAAGAACGTGCTGCACCACGCCGGGATTCCGCAGACCGTGTTCGACATCAACGCTTCGCTTCCGAAACGCGTGGCGATCGTCGACGGTATCGTGGCGATGGAAGGCGACGGGCCAATCATGGGCAGCCCCAAACCGCTGGGCCTGGTCGTGATTGGCACGAACCCCACGGCGGTCGATGCCACTTGCGCGCGGATCATGGGGCTCGACCCGGCCCGCGTCGGTTACTTGCAACTGGCCAACTACCGGCTCGGCCCGATTTCGGATCGCGCGATCGTGCAGCGGGGCGAACGATGGCAGGAAACGGCATCGCCCTTCACGATCTTGAACCGTCCGCACCTGCAAGAGTTGCGGCTCGATTCGGGCGGAATCCTGACGTCGTAACACGGACGGCCAGCGTAGAACGGAATTCATTCCGTTTCCCGCTTCTAACGGAATAAATTCCGTTCTACGTGCGACCAGCCACCACCTTGCTCGTGACAAAATGTCTCGCGACCGGCTACAATCGCCGTATTCGGACCCCCTTCCGGCACGCCCCGTCGAGAGTATTCCATGTCCGTCAACAGCTCGCAAGGTCCGGCGTCGCGCCGGCGTGTTTGGATGATTGCTGCCGGTGTGGCCGGCATCATGGTTGGCGTCGTCATGCTGGTTTCCTGGTTTTCCCTGCGGAACGACGTTTCACCCGAGGAAGCGCAGCGTTTGGAACGTTTGAAAAACGTCGCCGTGGGCCGATTGGAAAACCAGGATCTGAAGGGAATGCTGGCCGATGCGAGCTTCGTGGAGATCGCGGACCGATTGCGCGACGAGCCGCTGGGGCCACGCAACCTGGCTGTCACGCGGCTCCTGGAGTTGCACCATGAGCTCGTCCCTCCGGCCGCCGCCCGCGCGGCGGCCGACCGCATGCTCGAAGTCGAGATCAATTCCGTAGCGGCCCATTTGCTCGCAGGGCGAATCGCCAAGGAGTCGGGCGACGAACTGCGAGCTTTGGCGTTGTGTACCCGCGCCACGGAGCTCGCGCCGGACGATCCCGCGACCTGGTACGATCTCTACCAACTGGGAACCACGTCCCGCGACGAAGCGATCCAGAAAAAGGGGCAAGACGCCTTGGGCGAGGCCCACCGAGTCGCCCCCTCGAACCTGTTCCTTTTGGGCAATTGGATCAGCGAGCAGGCGGACCGCCAGGATTCGCAGGTTCAGCAGACGCTGAAGACGCTGCATGCGACGCTCGAGGGCATGCCGGGGTTGGTCGAAAACGTCCGCAGCGAGACACGTGGCGCCATCGCCGACGTATTGCGGTACATTGACGAGACGTCGGCCGCCGCCGAAAGAAACAACTGGCCGGAAGTCCGGCGCAATGCGAACTTTCTCAAGAGCGTCGTCCTTTCCCAGACCTGGTCGAAGAGCGATCAGCGTCGCGTCGAAAAGCACCACCTCGAGTTCATCCTCCACGATTTTGCCAGGCTTCCCGGCCGCGACGACGATCATGACGCGGACGGTGAAGAACCGATCGCGGTCAGCTTCAGTGAGTTTCCGGCGCCATGGTCGCTCCCGGACCTGTTGGGCATGGACGACTTGGAATTGGCCGATTTCGACCTGGACGGAAAGCTGGACGTCGTCGTACTGAGGGAAGCGATCGTCGAAGTCTACGGCCAGAGCGACACACCGGCCGGGTGGCGGCGGATCGCAGAGTGCGCCGTGCCGCAGGGGTTCAAGCGGTTGCTCGTGGCCGATCTCGACCAGGACAATCCTTTCCAACCAGGCACCCAATCCCACCGCGATCGGCTGGAGGCCGGCAAGGCGGGCGCCAAGAACAAGCAGGGCGACCAGCAAGACGAACAATGCCGGGCGGTGGGGGTCGACGTAATCGTCTATGGTCCGCCAGGCATCGCGATTTTGCGAAACGAGTTCGATTGGAAGACCGAGAGTCGCGCGCTGGCCCTCGTCCCCAAGGCGCTTCCGTTGGAAGGAGTCGAGAATGTCCTGGCTGTCGCCGTGGCCGACATCTATCACGACGGCGACCTCGATTTGATCGTATCGACGCCCAAGGGACTGGCGATCTGGTCGAACCGTGGCGACATGGCGTTCGTCGACATCAGCGGCCGATCGCAAATGCCCCCTTCCGCGTTGCAGGTATCCGCAGTCGTGCCGGTCGACTGGGATCGGGACGTCGATCTCGACCTGGTCCTGGCCGGGGCGTCGGGTGAGCCGGCCGGTTATCTGGAGAACCTACGGCACGCTCAATTTCGCTGGCGGCCATTCGAGGGCGGTTTCGACGCGCTCAAGGGCGCCGGCGCGCTGGCCTTGCTCGACTGCGACGGCAACGGCTCGTGGGACCTGGCGACGGCGGGTAAGAACGGACCTGGACTCGTACAAACCAGCACCAGCCGCGCCGGCCTGGTCACTCAACTCGCGAGCGCGTCGCTCGGCGCTTCGCCATGCAATGGCATCCTGACTTGGGACTACGACAACGACGGCCTCCAGGACCTGATGACCTGGGCCGAAAACGGCGTCGATTGCTACCGTGGCTCGAAACGCGGCGAGTTCACGCCCGTCCCGCAGTTGCTCGCCAGGGCTTGGAAGCCCATCCGCGCCTGTAAGGCGGGCGACCTCGACGGCGACGGCGATTTGGACCTGGCCGTCGCCGAAGCCGACCGCGTCGTGCTCTTGTCGAACACGGGAGGCGACGCCAATTCATGGCTGAAACTGCGGCTGTGGGCCGACGCGGTCGACATGCAAACGATCGATTTCAAGGCCAATTTCTATGGTCTCGGGAGCGTGATCGAAATTCGCAGCGGCAGCCATTTTCAGCGCCAGCCGGTCGTCGGGCAAATCACGCATTTCGGACTCGGGAAGCACGTGCGGCCCGACGCGGCGCGCGTGCTTTGGACCACCGGCGTCCCGCAGGACATCGTCGAACCCAGCCCGGACTCGGTGATTTGCGACAAGCAGGTTCTCCTCGGCTCGTGCCCTTATCTCTATTCCTTCAGCGGCGAGCGGTTCGAGTTCTGCACCGACTGCCTCTGGTCGGCGCCCCTTGGGCTGCAACTGGCCGACGGCGTCTTGGCGCCCTCGCGGTCATGGGAGTACCTGCGGATCGACGGCGAGCGGCTCAAGCCGTGTGACGGCGTCTACCGGTTGCAAGTCACCGAGGAGCTGTGGGAGGCGGCCTACTTCGACCAGGTGCAGTTGATCGCCGTCGATCACCCCGACCGGGTCGAGGTCTACTCGAACGAGAAGGTCGGTCCGGCGGAGCTGGCCAAACATCGAATCCACACGGTCGGACATCCACGGCCCCCGCTGGCCGCGCGCGACCAGCGCGGGCGCGACGTGCTGTCGACGGTCCTCCGCCGTGACGGCGATTACCTCAAGGCGTACGACCGGAAGCTCGGCCCCGGCTGGGCTGAGGAGCACTTTCTCGAGCTCGACTTGGGACCCTTCCGGGCCTCGCGGGAGGCGATGTTGTTCCTCACCGGCTGGATCTTTCCCACTGGCACGTCGGTGAACGTCGGAATTTCGCAGAACCCTCATTTCCAAGCGCCTCGTCCGCCGGCCCTTTGGGTACCCGACGCCCAGGGCGTATGGCGCGAGGTCCGCCCCTATATCGGTTTCCCCGGCGGCAAGACGAAAACCATCGCCGTCGATCTGACAGGCGCCTTTCTTTGCGACGACCACCGACTACGGATCATGACGGGCATGGAAATCTATTGGGACGAGGCGTTCTTCACCGTCGACGAGCCACAGGTGGACGTGGAAGTGACGCCACTTGAGTTGACCTCGGCCGAGTTGCACTACCGCGGCTTCTCGCGGCGCACGCCCGACGAACACCATGGTCCCGACCATTACGATTACGACGACGTGGAGATCGAGCCGATCTGGCCGGCGATGGAGGGTTTCTTCACCCGCTACGGACCGGTCGACGAGCTGCTCACCGAAACCGACGACCTGCTGGTGATCATGGGTGCGGGCGACGAATTGACTCTAGAGTTCGCCGCCGTAGCGGCGCCGCGACCGGGCTGGAAACGCGATTTCCTGCTCTACAACGTCGGTTGGGACAAGGACGCGGATCTGAACACCGTCTACGGTCAGACGGTCGAGCCGCTCCCTTTCGGCGCGATGAGCGGATATCCCTACGCTGGCGACGAAGCCTACCCCGACACGCCCCGCCACCGTGATTACTTGCGGACCTACCAAACGCGCCGGCAAAACCCATCACGCTTCTGGCGGCAAGTGTCAGACCGCCCGGCGGCGGCGAACTGAATCGCCCTTACGACGGCATCAAACGACATTGCTTGATGCATCTGGCGAGCGGGGGGCGTCAGCCCCCTGTTTGTCAGGCGTCGGGCAAGTGGCTAGCTCGTGTGCTCCTTGTAGTACTCCGCCGAACCGGTGAAGCCGGCGATGACGTCTTCGTTGGTCGATTTCCTGACTCAAAAACAAGGAAGTCAATTTCGAACGTCGCGTAGCCGTTCCCCGTTACTTCAATAACGCGGGGGCGCGCCGCAATTTGTTGCCGGGCTTTTCCGACAAGATGCCATCGGCTTGCCCGATGGAATCTCACGCTGGCCGCTTCCAACGGCCGGGCACGTTCCTCATTTCTACGGCTTCTTACCGGCAACGCCGGCCCGCAGAGCCGCCCGCGGCGGCTTGGCGGACCGGTATTTGGGCGGAGAAACGAAAGAAAGGGAGGCGAATCGCTTGTAGCAACCAACGTCACGGACCACCGCGCAAGCCGGAGGCATGGCATCCAAGAGGTCGATAGGAAAACTGCGGACGGGAGAATTGGAAGGCGATTTCGGGCTGGCGCGGGGCGTTGGGCCACGGATCCAACGGGTGAAACACGGATTTCGCGGCATTGGACAAAAAAGTCGCGACCCAGTCGAGCTCGCCGCCCAACATGGCCATCAGCCGCTTGGGGTCGGTCTTCCGCAAGGCAGCCAGCGACGGCAGCGCCTCGTCGGTTGAGAACCGCGTGCTCGGCCGCGACGGTTCCTCTTCCTGAAGGATGCGAATCATCTCTTTTAGCGCCGCGTCGAGCAACTTCCCCGGCGCTTCGCGCGCCAAGCGCCGGGCCGCGAGCCGGCGCAGCTCGTCGTAAACCTGCGGGAGCACGCCACCGGCGGACGACGCCGAGGGCGCTTCCACCGCAACGGCGCCTTCGACGCCGGCTTGCGGATCGGCTTGGCCATCGAGCGCGACGTCGTCGGGCGGCTGACTCAAGTCGTCGATCAGCCAATCGCGCGGCGGGGCTTCGTCGAGACGGTCGAGTGTCGCCTGGCAGTTTTCGCACGTCTCGACGTGCGCCAGCACACGTTCGAGCTCGGGGTCGGAAAGCTTGCCCAACCAGTAGTCGACCAGTTGCTCGGCGGCGGGACAAGTTTGCACGGCAATTTCCTCGGCTACTCTACTTCGCGGCCAGATCCTCTCCAAGCACGCTGCGCAGGGCCCGCCGAATGCGGACATTGGCGTTGCGCACCGCGTTGGCCGTCATGCCATGGAGTTCCGCGGCTTCGGCCGCCGTCCAGCCATGACAAGACGTGAGCTTGAATCGCTCAAGCGTCGTCGCATCGAACGTGCTCGGTGGGGTTTGCCGTAGGCGTAGGAGCCAAACCGAATGATCTTGTCTTGATCGTCTCCTTTGGGATCGGCCAAGAGGAAAGCCCCAATGACTACGCGAGTCTGCTTGTCGGCCTTGTCGAGCGAGCGCTCGGCCAAGATCACCGCCAACGTCGTGGAGATCTCGTACAGCGGGCCTCGCGGTCCCGTCCCTGCGCGCGGATGACGAGCATGTCGGCGCGACCCTCGACGACGCCGCCTACGACGCCATTGACCGTGAACTCCTCGCCTACTTCCAACTTGGGCAACGTTTCGCTGACGGCCTTCCAAAAGAGCTCGACGTAATCCACCATGCGTTGGACACGTGCCACCTCGGCGTCCAACTCGGGCGTGACCGCGTATACCGTCGCCAGGTCGAGTTGTTGCTTCGCGGTTTCGAGATCGCGCTCGACCAGAGCGGTGCGGGCCTCAGCCAATGCGACCGTCGCGCGCATGGTGAGACGTCACCTCGTCTTCTGGTAAATTACGCTTTATTTCGCCGCGACTTCCGTGAAGCGGGCCTCGTACGCAAGGCTGTTGATGAACTTGCGGGCGACGCTGTATTCCTCGACGCTCAATTCCTTCGCGCGCCGCGCCAATTGGTCGCGCATCTTCCGCGTGAGCCGCCGCACCTCGCCGTAACCGGTGCCGCCGATTCCACTGTCTTCCGGGGTACGCTCTGCAAACAGTTGTTCCAATCGCGCGCGGTCGGCGGCGTGTTCCGCGCCGCGCAGCGGAGCGGGCCAGTCCGCAATGCCAGCCGCGGGTTGCCATTGCTGGGCGGTCAATCGCCGCGGCAGCCGCGATTCATTGAGGTTGGCAAGCTGCTCCGGAGTGAGGGGCGGCGAGCGCCGTTCGGCACGGTAACTTTCGTTCATGCGCCTCATTTCGAAGTAATGCTCGGCCCTCTTTAGACGATCGTCGAGGTATTGGCCTCGCTGCTGCTGACGGTATACCGCCAGCGAAAAGCGGCGCGCTTTCGTCTGGCCCGCGCTCCCCGTCGGGCGCCGATCGGCCGAACCGGCCAACGTGCCGCCAAGACCCATCGCGCCCAAGGCGCCCGGGCGGTCAGCGGCCATCGCGAGGCCGTCTGCCGACTGCAACACGCCAAGGAACACGATGACGATTCCCGTGGTTTTCATCGCCGGCTCCTTCGCATCGGCTCGTTGGCGTGATTGTGACATTTCGGTTGTCTGACTTCAGCCGGCCTGACTGCAGCCGCCGCCCCAGCGCTACGCATGTTACGCACTGGGCATTCGAATTCGGCCCTTTTGGGGCCGTGGTCAGGTCGCCTGCTTCGCGTCGGTCGCGCGTAGCCGCAACGCGGCGTCATTCGATAGCCCAGGGTGAAACCCTGGGAACTCTCCCCCAGCACGCGGTCGTCAGCCCTGAAAGGGCGCCACCCCGCAGACCAAGGCGCGTTCATGCATCGACTACGGAATGAATTCCGTTCCACCTTGTGAAACGATCCGGAAGACGGCGCGGTCATGCTTGCGCCTCGCCCAGGGACGGCCTGGAAGGGCCTTCCCACACGACCGGCTTGCTGGCGCCACGGGTTGGTGTCGCGGTTCATCGTGCTGTTCCCCCTGCCCATGAGTGATCCTCGCTAACGTTCCAAGATGGCCGACGCGGAGATGGCGGGCTTCGCCGCCGCCGCGGCCGTCGTCGGTTCGACGGGCTCGCCGGCCCAAAGTTGCTCCCATTGCGCCTTGGCAAGCTGCTTCAACGGGCCCTTGGTCGGCGACGACTTGACCCACCCCAGGTACGTGGCCGCCAATCTCATCTCGCCGGCCTCCAACAGTTCTTGTGCCCGGTCGAAGCGCGCTTCGTCGAGGGCCGACCAGAGTTGGCCGGCCAATTCGCTTGCGTCGACCGCGGCGCGGATGGCCGCGATTTGCTCGCCATTCGGACGCGCCAAGACCATTGTCGGGGTCACGCGTTCGGCCAAGTCGTAGGCCGGCACGTCGGCCAGGTTCGATAGCGCCGGCAGCTCGTCGATGGGAAGCGTTACCACAAGACAGCTCTTGGCCGG
>DATLQY010000549.1:0-6333 GCA_035534975.1 Pirellulales bacterium | reverse complement strand
AACGATACGCTTTGCTCTTACTCACGGGGACGACCTCCTGTAACGGGGTTTGGGGGGAATTCAACAACTCCACTCTAAACCGCTTTCGAGGCGTCCCCGCTCTTTTCCTACCTATAGCCAACTACGTTTCCGGTTCTTCATCCCCGCATCTCCTCCTTATCTCCACATCCCCTTCGAACAAGATCTTCCATTCCATTCACGCTACTCCAATCCGTTCGCGCCGGCGATCGGCACGCCGCCCGCGCCGTTGATCTTGCGCAACATCTTGGGTCCGAGGAACCGCGGCGCGAGCATGTAATTGAAACCGTAGTTGTTCTTGTTCGAATCGACATAGAACGAAACATTCATGATGAATGCCTCGCCGATGCGGCTGACGCCGAACGTCTCGCCGACGTTGCTGGGCTGTTGCAGGGCAAAGCTCGTGCTGGAGTTGTAGAGCCATTTGGGGCTCATCTGGTAACTGTGCGACAGCGTCACGGAATCGTAGGTGAAAGGTCCGTTCATCGAATTGTAACCGATGTACCAGTTCACTCGCGGCGAGCGCTGCAGGGTGGCGCCGATATTGAGGGTCCGCTGGCCTTGATTGAAGAAATCGATGATGGAATCGGAGGTAATCGTCACGCGGTCGCCAACGTGCCAGCGGAAATCGTAATTCACCAGGCCGAACGTGGCGCCGAAGTTGTCGCGGTTCGGGTTGGGGAAATAGACGGCGTTCATGTCGAGCACGATCCAGTCGATGATCCGCCGCTTGCCCGGCGGGCCGCGCTTCGTCTGCCAGCGCTGGTTCAGTCCCATCCGGACAGCCGCCATGTTGCCTTCGACCTCGGGCACCGGCGTCGTGACCGAGTCCTGAATGCCCGCGCGCAGGGCGTAGAAACGCGGGTCGAATTGGATGGGTGTCGTTCCGGTGGGTGTCGCGCCGTAGGTGAACGTGGCGAAGCGGCGGCGCCACAACTCCTGGGCATTGTCGTCCAAAGGGTCGTACAGCGGCAGCGTGGCCAGGTTGACGTTCGTGCGGGCGACGGAAGCGTCGGCGGAAAAGACCATCTTGTGCGCGATGCCATGCACGTTGAACAGCTCGCTCTCGATATTGGGGTTGGCGTTCCAGAACGGAATGCTGCCGCGGATGCCGACCTGGCCCCAGGCGCGGTTGGTCGAGTCGCCGGCCAGGTTCTGGTCCCAGTGGTCCAATTCGCCGCCGACATGGGGTGTCAACTTGAACGGTCCCAGGTCGAACGGCGCGTCGATCTCGTGCTTGGTGGTGAACCGGCTTCCCTGGTGGTTGCCGAACTTTTCCCACGGCAAGAGTTGGAAGTTGGCCAGGTCCTCCGGGTTGGTCGGCAAGTCGGTGATCATGTTCTGGCCGTAGCCGCCGCTGGAGTGCTCGTAATACGTCAGGCGGTCGCCCAACAGCGATTGTCCCAGCATGTAGTGGTCGCCCCGCGGCAGCCAGTTGGTGTCGGTGACGAAGGGGTTGATGCGGACGTCGGTGTTCACGCTCCACGCGCGGTTGTCGTTGATCTGCTTGAGCTGCAAGTCGGTGCTCTCGTCCTTTCGCAAGTCGTACTCGGCCTCGTAATACTGTTCCAGGAAGTTCCGGTCGCTTTGGATACCCAGTTCGCCCGTGAGCTTGAGGCGATTGGGCAGGTCCCAAAGGAAAGTTCCCAAGACCCGGCCGCGGAGCCCGGGCGTTATGGAGTTCTCGGGCGACACGCTGCTGCGCGTGCGGCCGAGATTGTCGAGGCCCTTGTCGTGCAGCCCCCAGACATCGAGCAAACCGTAGACATGGCCCGGGATGCCGAACATCTCCTGCCGGTCGAGTTTGAACCAGGTGCCGCCGCCGAATCCGCGCTTCGAGAGGTCGCTGAGGGTGAAGGTCCAGTCGGTCCCCTTCGGAGGCGATTTGATGCCCAACAACTGGTTGGCGTCGAGTTCCACCTCGCTCCAGTAGCCGAAGATCTTGTCTTGCTGGAAAAAGGCGCCCACCAGCAGGGTCGACGGTTCGTCGAGGTTGGTGGAGAATCGGGGCCAATAAAACACCGGCACCGGACCGAGGAACATCACGTTGTGCTTGGCGGTCAACGTCTGGTCGTGGTCGAACAACGGCTCTCCGGTCTCCGGGTCCCTCATGGGGGCCCCAGTCTGCGGGTCGGTGAGCGGCCTTTTCTCGTCTTCGACGAAGATCTCGTGCGATTGAACGCGATAGCCCGGCCGAGCGAAGCGGCTCGACGTGAAATAGCCGCTGCGCGCGTAAATTTCGTTTCCGCCGCGGATGCGGATCAGCTCCGCCTTCATCCGCAACAGTCCGCCATAACCGGGGGCGGGCGTCAGGACTTCGGCTGAAATCACAGTGCCGTTTTTCTGCATCACGTCGAAGAACATCCGCTCGGCGTACATCACCCGGTCGTCTTCCCGAAAAACGACGTTGCCCTCCATGTAGACTTCGAGCGGAATGTCGTCGTCCTCGACCGTCTCGGCGCCCGGTTGCGGATTGGCCGTGCCCCTGGTCCAAATCACCAGCTTGTCGGCGAGGATGTCGATTTGACCGTCATTTTGCAGGCCATCCATGAGCAGGTTCACGCCGCCCGTGACGACGATCACGCGTTCATTGAGCCCCGCTTCCGGAGAATCCACCGTAAAGCCGTCTCCGGCATAACGTGGGAAAAACCTCAATCGCCGCGTGCCCGGCGGCGGCGCTCCGGTCGCTGGCGGATCGCCAACAGGCTGCGTGTACTGCGCCTGCCGGACGGCCGGCGTTTTCGGCCCGCGGCGGTCCATGCCGTTTTCGTAGACGGCCGGCATGACACGCGGAGCGCCCGACACGACATGGGCCACGTCCATCGACACGGGCACCGTCGAATAAAACCGGCCGAACCACCCGGCGCCGCGCTCCGCAGGCGGTCGCTTCGCCGGGTGTTTTCCGCCGGAGAAGTCGACGTTGCCTTCGAGGTAGGCAATGATCTTGTGCCGCGATTGCTCGGCAACGGGTTCGTCGCGTTTCTTTTCATTGCGGCTGAAGGGGCGACCGGAGGGGCGGTCGCTTGGCTGGTCGAGAGGAGTGTCGTCCGGCGCCTCGGCGCGTTTGATCCAGAGCACCGCCGCATCGCTACGGCAAACATTGCCCGCCTGAGTAATCTCGGCGTGGCCTTTCAGGAGCCATACATCGTAGCCCCCCTTTTTCCAGTGGTGCGCGGAGTCGGCGCTGATAGTGATTCGCTGGTGCGGGTCGATCGGCGGCAAATTGACCTCGGCCATCGCGACGGACGCCATGAAAACCACGCCGACCAAAACGCTCGCCATCGCAATGCGCAACACGACGGCACCCTCGCGCGCCCACCGGCGCGCGCGGCACAAGCCGAGCGATCTGTTCGCACGAAGACGTGTCAGCGGATGGTCGTCCTTCACCGCGCGCCGCTTCCGAGCGCGAACGGCTCGCGGCGCGTGAATCACAAAGCGAAACGTGGAAAAGCGTTAGGTAGAAGAAGCGGCCCTGGCGGCCGGGGCGGAATTATAGGAGCGTCCGGCCCCCGCGGTCAAGGCAGCTTGGCCACTGGATGCCGTGTCACAACCGCTTTTCAGCAAAGGCTTTGCGACGCATGATTGAGGCGATCAACCAGCCCGTCCCAGCTCCGGCCAGGAGGGCCACGAAGGGCGCGACCGGAGCACGCATTCGCAGGTCGGTCCAAAACACCATGTGGACCACCGTAAAACTGGCCGCTAGCACGAGGCCGGGAAGGAGGCGGGGAGGGGGAAGATGGGACGCGGAGACAGGAGGAGAATGAGACGCGGAGACAGCGGGAGCATGGGACGTGGAGACAGGAGGACGCGGGGACGCTTCGCCCGCCTGGCGGACGATCGACCAAAGGCCGAGCATGGCAATCGCGAACTCCAGCCCGTACCACGCCCCGGTGGCGTAGCGTCCCCAGCGACGTGCTCGGCCCTCGTCTTCGGAGAGCTGATGTGGTACCAGTCCCCAGAAGCGGCACAAGCGCAAGAGCGAGGCGTAGAGGAACATCCGTGGTTGTTCGCGGATTTCACGCCATGCTTCCGAATACTCGCGGCGATCGTTCTCGACCTCGCTGCCACCGCCGCTTGCAATTCTCGCTATGAGCACTTCCGTATCGAAGTCGGCCGCCCGCCAAACCTCACTCCCGCGTCGCCGGCGCAGGTAGGCATAGTACGACGAATTATTTCCCAACCAGAGCGTGTAACCACCGTGCGTCGTGGAAACGATCGGCCGGCCAAGCTGCGCCTGGTTGCGCAGCACCCAGGGCACGAGCACGGCCGCCGTCGCTACGAGCCCGGCCACCACTTGCCGAGCCCGCGAAGACCATGTCGGCGACTGCCGGATGACAAGCGGCACGACGCAGGCGAGCGCGACAAGAAACGTCGGCCGGCACAACGCGGCCAAAGCCAGACACGCGCCGGCGCCGGCGACCGCGCGCGCGGTCGGCCGCTCGCTTGCGAAAGACAATGCGATCAATGCCGCAGTCGCCAGAAACGCCGCCGTCGTTTCCGTCATGACTTGCGTCGTCTGATGAACCAGGACCGGATCGCAAGCCGTCAGCGCCGCCGCGCACCAGGCGCCGCCGCCGAGCCGCCAACGCCGGCCCAGCCAATAAACGCCCCCCACCGTTGCCATTCCCAGCGCCAGGTGGAGCGCGCCAATCGCCACAGACGACCACTTCCCCACCGCCACGCACGGCACCAGCAACAGCGGATAGAGCGGCGGGCGATAGGCCGACGGCGTTTCGCCTTGCCCCAATACACCCCGCGCGAGCAAGTTCATTGCCAGGCCGCGGTAGTTGTCGGGATCGCGCGATAAGCCGTCGGCGCCCATGACCAGAGCGGCCAGCCGCACGACCAGCGTCAGCGCCAACAAGCTCGCCAGGGCATAGCGCGACGGGCATGAAGCTGCCTGCATGGCCGCGCGGATGTAAGAACCAATGGTGGACACGAAGGATGCGATGGACGTGGCGGACTTAGGACGACTTAGAACCCCGATGCAACCATCCTAGCCTTCAGGCGTGCCCGCGGCAAAAACTCCTGCGTCTCCACGACCCCCAGCGTCGGCGGGGCGGGGAACCCGCCCGCCGACGCTGGAGGGCCTTTTTCGCGCTCGCGAAACGCGCTCGTTGCGCAGTAACGAGTGCGCAACAAAGACCGAAAGCGGAGCAACGCAAACCGATCTCCGACATCCCCATGACGGGGAGCAAGCCGCGTAGCGGCGATGTTTCCAACCGAGCCACCCTTTGCCTCGCCTGCCCGCCTTGCCGTGGCCCCAGGTCGGGGGATTCGGAGTCGGTTTGCGTGGCGTAGCACGCGGCGCCGGCCAGTCCGCGCCGTGTAATGGAGGTGGCGCTTCGGCGACACAACACGCGGGGCGGAGGGGGTTGGATTGGAGCACGTGTACGCCACAGCCGCCGAGACGGCTGTCGGCGGGCGGTGGCGGGCTGCCTTTTCGTTTCCATGCCTCGCCACACTTCTTCGTTCCCCTGGTGCTGACGGTGCCCTGTGGGTAGTGTTTACCGCTTTCGCCTATCTTCCCTCGCCATCCCCTACCCAACGATCCACAAACTTCCCTCAAGCCGTAAGATTGAACAGCCGAAACTAAGGACGACGTACCGCACCGGCTCGAACGATAGCCCAGTTCAGAGGGAAGGACGCGAAATGGCGACGGGGCCGGACACTCCCGTTCCGGGCGATTTGTCACGCTCCTGGCGTCCCGTGACGGCGCTGTTCACCTGGGTCGAGGATTTGGGTGAATTGGTGATGGCCCGTTTCGCGGCTCTGGGCGACGTGACGCTGTTCGCCCTGCGCACGTTCCGCTGGACGTTCGCGCGGCTTCCCAGCAAGGGGACGTTGCTGCCCAGTTTCTACCAGATCGGCGTGCTTAGCCTGCCGGTGGTGGCGCTCACAGGCACGTTCATCGGCATGGTGCTGGCCGAGCAAAGCTATGCGCAGTTCCGCTTTTTTCATCTTGAAACAAGGTTGGGCGGGGTGATCAACGTCTCGCTGTTGCGCGAGCTGGGTCCGGTTTTGGCCGCGACGATGCTGGCCGGCCGGGTCGGCAGCGCGATGGCCGCCGAGTTGGGCACGATGCGCGTGACCGAACAGATTGACGCTCTGGCGAGCATGGGCGCCAACCCGGTCCACTACCTGGTGGTGCCGAGGTTCCTGGGCTGCTTGCTCTTGATTCCCACCCTGACGATCATGGCCGACTTCATGGGAGTGGCCGGCGGCGCCTTCTACAGCATCCTGCGGCTGGGGATCGACTCTCACCACTACATGTCGAATTCCCAGCAGGTAGTGGGTATGTTCGACCTGTTCTCC
>DATLQY010000548.1:0-35676 GCA_035534975.1 Pirellulales bacterium | reverse complement strand
GTCGATAAGGCCTGCCCTGAACATTGGATCGTGCGCGATCCTGAAGGGAATCTTTGGGTGGTTCCGTCCGTCGACAATCCCTGGGACAGCCGCTGGCCCTACGTCCCGACTGAGCAAACAGATCTCGAACTGATCCCCGGCCATTACAAACACATGCTCGGGCTGCCGTTTTGAAATGTCGCAAAAATGGCAGCTAATCCCTGAGCCGACCGGCTTGCTAGAACTGGGTCTGGGGGACCGCCCCGGCTTGCCATTACATGAAACCGTGCATTGTCCCGGATAGAAATCGGGAACCGTGCGTGGACATTGGAATTACCGGCAGCACGTCCCGCACCCGCGGCGGGTCATGATGAACACGCCGTTGTCCTTGCAACACGAGTAGCGGCAGACGAAGTCGCAGTCCGTGGCGTACCCCTCGTATTGGTACGTGCCGCCAACCAGTTGGCCAAGTTCCTTACGCCCTGACAGTACCCAACGGTCCCCTTCACGGCGGGCCGAGAGCACAAGACGGTATTGGAACGGCACGATCTTGAAGAACGTGCCGTGGAACCTGGCAGAGTAATGGGTTTCGTCGATCTGGCTGATGATGGCTTGCAGCTTGCCGTGGTGGCTGGTGCAGTTGCTCTTCCAACAGCCTTCCCAACAGCCCGCCAATTCGTCCGGGCGTGTGTTGCAACAGCACGGGGAATTCCAATCGCGGTGAAAGCCCGACGTCACCGAACAACCGCACAAGCTGACCAGCCCCAGCGCGAATAGCAGCACCGCTCGATGGCGGGCCCGCTCGATCGGGCGGGCGTGTAGCGGTGTCAGGTATGCCATGGAACGTGCGATCTTTCGCGAGTGGGGCCCCATCGGCATTCATCGGTGCGCGCCGCCAGCCAGCTTCAATCCGGCGCCCAGTGGCGGCAAAGCTTGCCGTACTGTGGATTGGTCACCGGCCGATCGACGGCGCCGGGCGACACTTCACCTCGCAGGGCCGATGCCTACTTATTCGGAGGTCGCGGCGTGAACAATCGCTTGAGTCCGTCGGCCGCCGCTTCCTTGGATTCCTTGGATTCTTTGGTATTACGAGCCTTGTCCGGCGGATCCGCTTCCGCCTGCTCGGCGACGGATTGCCGAATCTCGGCCATAATGTCGACCGGGAGCGATTTCGACGGCGGACCCGGTGTAGGCTCCGACAGGAACTCGATGATGTCGAACCCCTCCGGCGCGACGGGTTCCGAAGGCGGTACGGACATGGCGGTTGACGAAGCGATCTCCAAAGAGGTCTCCGACGAGGCGGCCTGCGAACTGAAGTCGCGCGCGGCTTCACTGGCACGGCGCCATTTGGGCTCGCTAATCTCGACAAGCAATTCCAGCGGCCCCACTCGCAGCCGCGTACCGTCGTAGAGCGCGCAGGGACCGTCGATCGGCTTGCCGTTCACGAAGGTCCCGTTACGGCTGCCTAAATCGAGTACGAGCACGCCGTTGGGCTGAACCAGGATCTCGCAATGGTGGCCGCTGACCTCGTCGCTGTGGGCACACAAGTGGCAATCCTTGGCGCGGCCGATCACGAATCGATGGCGTTGGACGGGCACCGTGACACCGGTGTTCCTGCCGCTCGCCACATGCAGGGTGATCTGCACGGGCGATTGACCTCGAAACTTCGCGAGCGGACGCCTTCCGTCCACGGCCGCGAGAGACGTCACGGGTGTGGCCAAGGTGTCGCTTGGCAAATTCGCCGCCGGCAAAGTTCCTGCCGGCAAAGAGGTTTCCGACGAGCTCAAGTTCGGCGAGCCGGCTTGTGAACCTGGCCCACGTTCGGTGTCCGGAGCCGTACGCCGTTCGCCCTGGAGTACCTCGACCATCAGTTGCAGAGGTCCAACTTGAATGAGAGCGCCGTCGCGCAGCAAACGCGGGGCGTCGAGGCGTTGGCCGTCCACGAACGTGCCATTGCGGCTACCCAAGTCGAACAGCATCGGCCCGCCGGGCTGAAGCAGAATCTCGCAATGGTGCGTGCTGACCTGGTCGCTGTGCGCGCGCAAATGACAATCCGCGGCGCGCCCGATCAGAAACCGGTGGCCTGGAACCTGAATTCTCGTTCCGGAGTTCTTGCCTGAAACGCTTCGCAGAAAAACGCGCAAGTGAGGTCGCCTCGGTCGATGCACTGAGCGTTCAGTTTGCCAAGTTCCCGCAATTGGACCAACGATCGCCGCTTGTGTCGAGCCGCATCGACGGGTGGGGTATCCCACGAAATCCGAACGAAACTCTAACAGAATCGAAATACATGGCCCCGTGCAGGCATTGGCTACTTGTACACGATCTGTTTGCGGGCCGGTTGAGGCGTTCGCCAGAATTCCGTGAAAACATTGCGAGCATATCGTGAGCGCTTGTCGCTCCATCGCCTCGCTCGGTTCTAGCAGGCGGCAAACCGAGTCCAGGCGGTGCCGACCATGACTTCAAGGCGGATTCTCAAGGGTCGTCAGTGCTATCACCGGACCGTTCGAGCAGCCGGTACTCGAATTCGCCGAGCCGATCGAGCTTCCGTTCCAGAAAGAAGCGCTTGTTGACAATTCGGCGGACCGCCACGGAGAGCGTTCCCTACAGATACCGTCGCGGCCGCCAGCTACACCTGGTACTCCGCTCCTTCCAGCAGGCCCGGCAACGGCACGGGATACTTGCCGTTGGCGTTGCGCAAGACCGGAGCGTGTGAATCCATCGTCAGCTTGTCGACGTCGGGGGCGAACTCGTGCTCGCAGTTGAGCATCTGATCGAAGGTGACCACCTGGCCGGTGTGGCAGGCCATGCGGCCCATCGACGTCACCAGGCTCGCCTCGGCGCCGCGCTTGGCCTCGTTGTAGGGGCTGTCGCTACGGACGGCCGCGATCAGATGGTCCCATTCAAGCTGGTATGGGTTCGGTTCGTCCCGGTCGAACTGCCACACAAGTTTGTTGTCGTCGAAGTTCTGACCCTGGTAGATGCGGCTTTTCGCCGGAGCGTGCCCCGACGTCGAGATGACGCCCACCCCCTTCGTGCCATGAGCGTAGCTGGCGAATTTGTCCTGACAGCCGGCGATGTACCTCCCTTCGAGGAACAGCTTGGCACCGTCGGAGAAAGTGTACTCCACCGAGTAGGAATCGAAGTTCTGGTCGACGAAATCGCCGCGGAAGTGCCGGCCGCCGCTCCCACGCGCCTCGACGGGCCAGGAGTCCTTCATCCAGCAACTCTCGTCGATGTTGTGGATCATGAAATCGCTGTAGCAGCCGCCGCTGGCCCAGAGGAAACCGTGGAAGTTCCTCACCTGGTAGAGCAGCTCGGTCATGTCCCCCTTGGGTGGCTCGACGAAGCAGGTGCCGACCGGACCGTGCATCCGGTATGCACGCAGCATCAGGATGTCGCCCATCTCGCCTCCCTTGATCCGTTGGAACAGCTCGCCCCGCGCTTCACAGTGGCGGCACATCAGCCCCACGCCGACCTTGAGGTTCTTCTTCATCGACTCTTCGGCCAACAGCAGCATCTTGCGCGTGCTGGGACCGTCGACCGTGGTCGGCTTTTCCATGAAAACGTTGATCCCCTTCTCGATGGCGTAGGCGAAGTGGACCCAGCGGAAAGCGGGCGGCGTGGTGAAAAGCACGACGTCGCTTGGACGCAGGCAGTCGATCGCGTTGCGGTAGGCGTCGAAGCCGATGAACTGGCGTTCGGCGGGCACGTCGACCTGGTCCTTGAACTGGCTGCTCAGGTTCCCGTAGCTTTCGTTGAGCTTGCTGGGGAAGACATCGGCCATGGCCACCAGCTTGATCGGGCCGTTCTTGACCCGCAGGGCGTCGGCCGCGGCGCCGGTCCCCCGCCCGCCGCAACCCACCAGGGCGATCTGGATCGTGTTGTCCTCGGCGGCATGGACTTTGGGGATGGTGACGCCCAACAGGGCGGTCGCGGCGGCCGCGCGGCCCGTAAACTTGACAAACTCGCGACGCGACGTGGGGCCGAATGCTGGCGTGGTCATGGCAGGTCTCCAAACCTAGGGGGTGGGCATTGTCGAGTGGGGGCGTACACGTCCGGCGCCGGCAGGACGAGACCCCTCAAGTATCCCAGGTAAATCGCCCGATTGCAAGCCGCGTGCAGCACGAAGATGCCGCGGAATTCGTGAGAACTCCGAAGATTGCGGGCACTAACTGCACGCGGTCAAGAATGCGAAAGTCTCGGTGGCTGGGGCAGAGCCTAAGCGATGCCCCGGTCGCCATCCAGCCGTGGCATCGCACGCGAGTCGATTGCGCGGCCTGCGGAATTCCGAGGCAATTGAGGGTGCGGTTGCTTGAATATCGCTACAATCCCGCGTCGGCCTCAAAGCTCCCGCTTGCCGCGGGCTCGACCGGGTCCACTGCTTCGCGGATCGCCACACGGTTACTCGAATGACGCGTCTGAGCGACATAGGGATTGACGATTATCCTCGGCGACATCGTGACGCGCTCGCCGGTTCGCTTGGGCGACGAGCGGCGCGGCGCGTGCGGATTCAACATCACCTTCGGCTCGGCCGGCAGGATCTCGGGGGTCATAAAACCTGGCGGATAGGCGAACGGGCTGTAGCCGTAAGTCCGCGGCACGGGCATGCTGTAATACACCGGCGGATGAAGGGAATAGAATGGGATGGAATCGTTACCGTTGCCGTACAGGTTTTGCGGCAAATTGTACAGGTAAAACCCGTTTCCACCGAACTGGGCCTGGGCGGCCGACCCCGACATGCCCCAGGCGACGACGGCGCCCAGCAGGCAACACAATTTGACACGTAGATGCATGGCATTCACCTCGGTTTGCTTGGTCCCTTGGGCCGTCGCGGCCCCTACCGTTCCAAGCTAATCCGAACCGCCCGCCATACAACCAAAATCCCGCGTTTTTCTCCATGGAGTCGACCGCCAATCGATAATTGCAGCCATTGGGGCGTACCTTCTTGTATCAGGGATCCGGCGACGACGAGGGATCACAGATAAAGCTCTGGCCAGGACGTTAGTTCCCGCTAGGGCGGCCCGTTCCATTCAGCAGGTTCAGCAAGGGCTATGGCGCATTCGCCTTCGCGGCGCGAGCGCGTACTAATTGGCCGAAGTCGTCCAGTTCGTTGGCGTTCAAGTCTGAAATCGCCCACCAGTTCATGCCCTGCGCGGTCCAGTGCAGTGAATGGAAGCCCTTGATGCGCCCCGCCTTGGTATTCGAATCGCCGTCCGATGCCGGCCAAACGAAAAGGTTGATGACGTGCTTGCGCCGCTTGTAGACCAACGCGGCGACCGAGCGACCGTCGAGGTAATCGAGCCGTCCCCCAACCAACGGAAATCCCTCGTCGCCGAGGTCGCTGACCCACGGCGAAAAATCGAGCAATCCGTTGAACCAGGGCTTGACGGTGTGCTGATCACTGGATGCCACGTCGGACAGATGATCGGCCAAGAGCGAACGGACGTGGTTCGCGACCACCTCGTGCGCCAGCAGGTCGTCGTGCGCCGGCGTCATCCAACGCATCGCGAGCGTCGAGGTGATCAAGAGCGCGGCGGCGATGCCACTCACCAGGGCAAACTTGCGCCACTCGATCCACCGTTCGGCCGGCGGAGCCATGTCCACGCGACGAAGCGCCGCGCGAATGCGCGTTTCGAGTGTGGAAGGCGCCGCGTGGTATAGCCTTGCACTTTCCAACTCGTTCCGTAGAGCCAGTCGGCGGGCGTGAATCCGAGCGCACGCCACGCAGTCTCGCAGGTGGTGCTCCACCTCCAGGCCCCGGACCAAGTCCAGTTCGCCGTCGAGGTAGCCGTCGAGCAGCTCGGATGTTGGCTGACAGTCCATCTAGGTCTCCCCGCCCAGCACGTCGGCCAGGCGCTCGTGTAGTTTCTCGCGGGCCCGTGAGAGTCGCGACATGACGGTGCCCAACGGCACGTCGGCGATTGCGGCGATTTCCTTGTACGACATTCCTTCCAGCTCCCTCAGCACCAGTGCTTCGCGGTACTCGGCAGGCAAGTCACCGATCGCCTGGTGCAACAGTTGCCGCCGCTCCTGGCCCGAAGCCTCGGCGTCGGGTCTCGGTGCGCCGCACACGGCCGCGTTCAGCATCTCGTCCACCAGCGGGACGGTGCCAGCGGGCCGGTTTTGCTTGAGCCACGTGTAGCAGGTGTTGCGGACGATCTTCAATAACCACTCACGGCCCCCCTCGCCGTGAAAACCGCCAAAGAACCGATAGGCGCGCAGGTACGCCTCCTGGACCACGTCGGCCGCGTCGTGCTCGTCACGCGTAAGCCAGCGAGCGAGGTTGTGTGCGGCGTCGAGATGTGGCAGGACCAGACGCTCAAAGCGGGCGAGCTGCTGCTGATCGGCCAATGGCTTCCTTCTTCCTGCGCGCTTTGGGCCCCACTTCATCATACCAAGCTCAGTTCGATTTTATTCCCAAGCGCAATAAACGACGCCGCTCCGGGAATTTATGCGCCCCGGCCGCGGTTTGGATCGCAGGCTGCCACGACGTGGCCGCTGAAAAACGATTTCTCCTGATCCAGGAACTTTAGGCGGAGACGAATTATGCTTCGCTTGTTGAAAGGGCGCACATCGCGGACAACGGCACCGCGGTCCACACCACCACGGCGACGGCGGCGTTGGTTCGCACGTCGGCCCGAGTTGCTCGAGCCTCGTCAGTTGCTTACGGTCGGCGCGTTCGATGGAAACGTCGCGTTGACTTCGGCTTACGCGATCTCGGAGATGTCGAGCATGGTCCCTTCCGGCCGCACGCCGACCGCGGTTCAAGCGTCCCACGGCTTCGATCAGGTGACGCTTGAAAATGGCGCCATTGCCGGTGACGGTAGCGGCCAGACGAGCCGTGCGCGCACCACGCCGGACGTGAGCCTTGCCGCCGATGCCAACGCCGGAGTCGCGGACTTCAAAATCGCCAGCAGCTTCAATGCCGCTTCGGTCAGTCCTGGTTCCGACCTGACCACGGGGCTCGGCCGTCCCGTTGACAACACGCTAATCAATGATCTGGTCTCTCAGCCGTCGTCGCCCGCGCCGACGCCGGCCGCCGCAACGCAAATCTCTGCGACGATGTCGATCACGACTCCGTCTGGGTCATCTGCGTTGCTCGCCAGGCATACCACGCCTGTCGACGTCGCCCTCTTCGTGGCGGCATTCACCACAGCCAATCCGCAGTCGCAACCCGTTAGCCCAGTTCCCGTCGCGGCGCCCACCATAAGTAGCGCCGCCGGCGCCGCGGCACCAACCACCACACCGGCTCCGTCGATCGTTGGTTCATCGATTGTCGATTTGGATCTGATATCGCTTGGATTGTCGGAACTCGCGGAGGACGAAGATCAGGGCCCTAGAACATTGCCGGCGCCTGGAACGGATGATAAGGAGAGTGATGATGATGGCGGTGACTACGATGGTGATTATGATGCTATCGACGACCAGTCGCCGGCCGGAAGGTCGCAAGGCAACGGCGCTTCCACGGTGGCGCCGGACTACCGTGCCGGCGCGACGCGAGAAGCGTTGCACGACACATGCTTTGCCGACGCGCCGTGGTCGGCGAAACCGATTCTCGACGAGCTTGCCGCGTTCGGACTGGGTGATTTGAGCAAGGAATTCCCCTCGCCGGCGCTGTTGACGGCCGTGATCTTGACGTCGTTCGAAGGATATCACCGCTCCCGCACGGACTCCGCCGCCGAGGACAAACGTCGAGGAGAAAATCCGTGCCGGACTGCCGGACTTGGCCAACTTCTCGGCCCAAGAGCTCCAAGATCAGCTTGATCAGTTCGAGGAACGGCGCAGCCAGGCGCAGCAAGGCCGGCGTGCGCGTCAAATGGCTTGAACCGCACTGTTGCTCGCGCTCCGGGGTCCGCCCGCGCCTTCCTTCCGCCCTCGAGTCACGCCTGGAGTGATCGCTGCGCTGTTGGCGGCACGACGGTCTCCCCCTTGTCGCGACCGCTTGCAAACTGTGTGGGGCGACCAGCCGCGGACTTTGGCGGCTGACCACGAAGCGAGACCTGAAAATGTCGGTCACAGAGTATTTCCAAATCCGCGGCTTGGACACCGCAGTTTTCCAGGTAGTCCAACTCGTCTTGCCATTCGTGGAGATTCATCTCATCCGCCTTTGCCTATTCTCGTAACAGATTCAAATGGCTCAATGAACGCCGAGGCCCTCCGCCCTCGAAACGCGGCTTCGCGCGGCGTTGCGTCGGTTGGATACGGCTCCGCCGGCGGAACTTCGTCCTGCGCGGTGCGGGGCTCCACTTCACTTAACCTGGCTCAGTTCGATTTTATTCCCCCGCGGAAAAACCAACCGTCAACCGGGAATTTATCGGCCCCGGCTGCGGTCTGGATCGCAGGCCACCAAGACGTGGCCGCCTTGTTTGCACGGCCGATCGATACCCGTATGTCGGGCGAGGTCTTGCAACGGTCAACGAACTAGGGAGAACCGACGATGTATCTAAGAATTCGTGACGTGGCTTTCACGATGCAGGTCAGCGAGCGGATCGTGCGACACTGGATCCAGGACGAAGGCCTGCCCACCCAAATTCTTTCCGGTCAGACCTGCATCCACCGCCTCGCATTCTTCGAGTGGGCCCTGAGCCACCGGATCGCCAGGGCCACGGCCATCCTGGGAGAACACCCAGTCGAACTTTGGGGGCACGAACCACTGGCCAAGGCCATTGAAACTGGCGAGGTGCTGTTGGGGCTTGCGGCGAACGACCGCGAGTCGGCACTTTGCTGCGCGGCGCAACGGCTTCGACTGCCCGGCGGCGTGGATCGCCGGACGGTGGTCGAGCTGTTTCTGAGTCGGCGGTTTCATGATTGGATGAGCGTGGGTGAGGGCATGCTCGCTCCGCATCCTCGCCGCCCAGTCATTTTGCCTGTTCTTGGTCCCCGTATCGCAATCTTGCATTTCGAGCGACCCGTGGTGTTTGGCTCAGGTGCCAGCGAATTTGTCCAAACACTGTTCGTCATCGAGTCGCCGACCGTCCGCTGTCATCAGATGCTCTTGGGGCACCTCGTCCAATTCCTCTGGGATGGTGCGTTTCGGTCGCTGGTACGCGACCTGGCCAATCGCGAAGAGCTGGCACGGTTCGTGAGAAGTTTCGTCCATCGCCATAGCGCCGCTGAAATTAGCGCCGCTGAAATTAGCGCCGCTGGACTTGGCGCCGCTGGACTTGGCGCCGCCGCGTCCGCAAGAGCAGGCTAGTGCTGATCGGGAAACGGAGTTTTCTTTCGGAGCGGTTCCGGGCGTCACTTCACTATACCGCCCTGGCGTCGATTTTATTCCCAAGAGCAAAAAACGACGGCGATCCGGGAATTTATCTGCCCCGCCGTCGGTTCAATTTGCTGGCCGCCACGACCTGGTCGGCGGAATGCATTTTCTTCCCATCCACAAACGAAAGGAACCATCAACATGGAACACGACCAAACCTCACCCGACCGCGATGGGGTCAACCGCCGCGGCTTCTTGGAGTGCATGGCTTGGGCCGGCGCGGGAGTCATCTGGACGGTAAGCGGCGGAGTGCTCTCCTCGCGAGCGTTCGGCGACCAGCGCGCCCCGCGCGGGGACTTCAACTTCGTGCAGATCAGCGACAGTCACATTGGTTTCGCGAAGCCGCCCAACACCGACGTCACGGCCACGCTTCAAGTGGCCGTCGATCAGATCAATGCGCTGGACAATCGACCGGAACTGCTGGTGCATACCGGCGACTTAACGCACCTCGCCAAGCCGGAGGAGTTCGATACGGTCGCCGAAGTGCTCAAGGGCGTCAGAACGGGCAAGGTACTGTACGTGCCGGGGGAGCATGATTTCGACTCCGATGACAACCAACTCTACCTCGATCGCTATGGCAAGGGCACGAAAGGCACGGGTTGGCACAGCCTGGATTACAAGGGTGTACACTTCGTCGGCTTGGTGAACGTCGCCAATGCCAAGGCGGGCAGTCCGATGGGCGGGCTGGGGCAGCTCGGCGTCGAGCAACTGAACTGGCTCAAGAAGGACCTGGCCGGACTGGCCGCGAGCACACCCGTCGTGGTGTTTGCCCACGTGCCCCTTTGGACGGTTTACGAAAAATGGGGCTGGGGCACTCAGGATGCCGCTCAGGCGCTGTCGCTTCTCAAGCGGTTTGGGTCAGTCACGGTGCTTAACGGCCACATCCACCAGGTCATGCAAAAGGTCGAGGGCAAAGTGACGTTCCACACCGCGCGCTCCACAGCCTTCCCGCAGAGTGAGCCGGGCAAAGGTACACCGGGACCTATGCGGGATGTCCCGGCGGATCGGCTGCGCGGCGTCTTGGGGCTGACCACGGTCGCCTATGTCGAACGCCAGGGTCGCTTGGCGATCGCCGACCCCACACTCGAGTGATCGGGGTTGGCCGGGCCGGCTCCCTGCGCTGTCGCGGGGCGCCGGCCGCGGGGATGGCGGCACAGCGCGGGTTCAGTCTAACGGGGAACGGAAATGATGATACGAATATTCGACTGCAAGCCGCTGAGGAAGGGCCATTCGGAAAGGAGGGTTTTGATGAATCGAGTTACGTTTGGGCTAGTTACCGCTCTAATCGTAAGCGTTGGATGGCCCGCCGCAACGTCGGCAGCGGATGGTCAAAGCGACCTTGGCTCCGAAGTGCTAGTCGTCTTCGCGCTGAAATGTGCCGGGTGCCATGGACCGAACCTCGCCAAGCCGAAGGGCCGATTCGGTTACGTGCTCGACCTCGCCCGCGTGGCCGTTGTCGGCAGAACAGAAAGAGGTGATTCGGGCCTGGATCGCGGCAGGTGCGCCCAAGGCCGCGTCGGCTGAGGCAAGCGAGATTCCGCCACTCGAAGCTGAGAATCCCGGCAATCTCCAGGTAATGTCCTCCTGGTCGCTTGTGCAACAGGCCCTGGGTCGAGTCGGATCGCTACACGTCGTTGTCGTTCACTTCCCTATTGCGCTCCTGATCGCGGCGGCGGTTGGGGAGCTTTGGTGTCTTGGCCGCGGCGGTCGAATGCCCTCACCGGCCGTCCGTTTTTGTGTATTGCTCGGGGCGGCCAGTGCCCTTGCCGCGGTAGTGCTTGGCTGGCTACATGCTTCCCATGGTCACGGGGCAGACATGCCGGCCACCCTCGGCCTGCACCGTTGGACCGGTACAGTGGCGGCCCTGTGGGCTATCGGAACCGCCTTGTTCTCCGAATGGGACGAACATCGAGGTGTGCGCAGCCCATGGTTTCGTGCTTGGTTACTGTTCGGGGCCTTGCTCGTCGCGGCGGCAGGTCACTTGGGCGGAGTTCTCGTACATGGAGAAAATTTCCTGAGCGGTGGGTGACCGGGGGGGAAATCATTTGTTTCGTTTGTCGAACATAGCGATTCCAACGCGCGCCGGAGGTCAAGCCATGAGGCGTATTCCAATTTCCGCAAAGAAGCCGTCTGGCAACCCGCGCCGTCGCGTGGCGCCTCTCGAACGCTTCCGAGCGATGGTGGACAACGACAGATTCGCCATTTTGGCACCTGCCCCGCTGTTCAAGCGATGGATGCAAAACACCGAATGGATATTGGGCCGACAGCAGCAATGTACCTCAGCCGTCACTGCGTCGGCCTTTCTTGAGCTACACGCGGCACAAAACGCCGACATCGAGCAATTCATCGTTCAGATCAACCTGTTGTTGGAGCAAGGGCGTGAATACCCGGACTTGGCCGTTGTGGGCCGTGCCATGATCGTCGGACTGGCGGTCACGCTCGACTGGTCATTCACGCTGGATGTGCTTAAAGGTGCTTCGGCACTGTGCTGAGTTGAGACGATACATTGAAAGAACGAGCGCAGCGAGCGGGATCGACCACAGTACCGTGCGTTTGTCGAAGACGGAAATCGGCAGTGACAAACGATCCCGGTACGAGAAACACCCGTATGGCTACGGTTTTGATCGTCGATGATTCTCCCATTGACCGCCGGCTGGCTGAGGGATTACTCAAGAAAGAAACCGATCTTCTTTTCAGGTTCGCCGCCGACGGCAAGGAAGCTTTCGACCAAATCCAACAGACGCCGCCCGACGTCGTGGTCACCGACTTACAAATGCCCGAGATGAACGGGATGGACTTGGTGCGCGCCGTCCGCGCGCATTTCCCAGAGGTGCCCGTGATCCTCGTGACCGCACACGGGAGTGAGGAAATCGCCGTGCATGCGCTTTCCTGCGGGGCCGCCGGCTACGTGCCCAAAGCGAGGTTGGCCAACGAATTACGTGATACCGTCGAGTCGGTGTTGGGCGCGGCCCATGCGAAGCGGCACCATGCCCGGCTGATGGCACGTGTGACGCGAAACCAATGGAACTTCACGCTCGACAACGATCCGAGCCTGGTGATGGCGGTCGTCGATCACATGCAGCAGCACGTGACGCGGTTGCAGTTGTTCGATGAAACCGGCCGCATTCGTCTGGCAATTGCCTTGGAGGAAGCACTACTGAACTCGCTTTACCACGGCAATCTGGAAATCAGCTCCAAGTTGCGCGAATTGGACCTGAAGGCCTACTGCGTCCTGGCCGACGAGCGTCGGCGGAGCGGACCCTATGCCGACCGAATCGTTCAAGTCGAGATCACGCTTTCGCGCGACGAGGCCGTCTTTGTGATCCGCGACGAAGGGCCGGGATTTGATCTCTCATCCCTGCCGGACCCGCGAGATCCGTCCAACATGGAAGGGTCGAGCGGGCGGGGGCTCCTGTTGATCCACACATTCATGGACGAGGTGCGCTATAACGCCAAGGGAAACGAAATTACCATGATCAAACGTCGCAACGACTGAAACCGGCGGGGGTCAAGAAGCATGCGAATTGATGAACGAGGCTCGTATGCCCGGTTCGACCACTGGCGCAAGTACCAGCGACTACTGCCCGACAGAATTCGGTTAAGTGAGGGGCGGGAGCCGACCGAGGGATGGTGGTCATGGCGCGGCGCCGAGATCCACCTGGACCGTTTCACGGCCCCGGCTGCCCCGCTAACGGTGGTGATGCTCCACGGGGCGGGCGGTTGTGGCCGGCTGCTGGCTCCGTTCGGCTTGATGCTCCAGGCACACGGCTACGAGGTCGTTCTTCCAGACTTGCCCGGATACGGCCTGAGCCTCGTTCCAACTGAGCTGTTTGCCTACGACCGATGGGTCGATTGCGCTACGGACTTGGTCGAAGCGGAGACGCGGCGGACTGGGAGGCCCGTGGCCCTCTTCGGTATGAGCGTCGGCGGCTACCTCGCCTACCTGACTGCCGCCCAGGGGCGTAAGGCGGCAGGCGTGATCGCCACTACTTTGGCCGACCCCCGCCTGCCGATCGTAAGGGATCAGTTCGCCAGGCACCCGCGTCTGAACCGGGCGATTACGCCCCTGTTACCGCTCCTGGCGAACTTGGTCGGCGACATGCGCCTTCCGATCAAGTGGTTCTCGAATATGAAAAGGATCGCAAATAATCCCGAAATCGCCCGACTGTTGTGTGATGACCCAGTCGGTGGAGGGAACCGCGTGCCACTGCGTTTCATGCGTTCCCTCTTGGCCATCCGGCCCGTGATCGAGCCCGAAGATTTCGACCTCTGTCCGTTGCTCCTCGCACATCCCGGAGCCGATAGCTGGACGACGATCGAGGCCAGCCGACCCTTCTTCGACCGCGTCAAGGGGCCCAAGGAGTTGGTGATGTTGGAGAACTGCGGCCATTTACCGATCGACGAGCCGGGCATAAACCGTCTGGAGGAAGCGATCGTGGCATTTTTGAGACCATTGACTCAAAGTACGCCACCTAATGAATCGTTGCAGCACACTGCGCCCGTGCCAAACTAATCCGAACCGCTCGCCATACAACCAGGGTCATCGTTCGATTCAGGGAGTTTCGACGGGGGCGGCCGTTTCCTCCTGATCCGGCGTCTCTTTCTCGTCATCGCCTTCAGGTAACTCACCGCCCTTGGGAAGCCCGTCGCCCTCAGGTGGCTTGTCGACCCGACCTGGCCGTACGCTTGCGAGGCATGCTAGTCGTCCTTGGGAAGCCCGTCGCCCTCAGGTGGCTTGTCGACCGCCGGTGGCGCTTTGATGAGTGGAAACTCGTCCAGCTCCGGCGGGCGGTACGGATCGTCCAATCCCGGGACCGCGGCCGGATCATAGATCACGCGGCCAAGCTCCTCGGGTTTCGGGGGACTCGGCGTGCAGCCGGTCACGCCTACCAAAAAGACTGCGGCCAATATCATCGTTCGGTACATTTCGTTCTCCGTCGTACGGCTCCACACGGGGGCGGGTGATTGTAACTATTCTGTCGGATCAACTGGCATTTGGCAAATGCAGGCGACGCCCGTAGCGGAATTCGTTTGAATTCCGAGATCTTGGTCGTCCCGCCTTCAAGCGGCTACAATCGACGCATGCTCTCCGCTCCGCCGCCCGCAGCGTTCACTGAGGCCCTCAAAGCCGAAGCTTTGCGACTGGGCTTCGCCGCGGCCGGCGCTTGCGCGGCGGCAACGCCGACGGGTATCGATCGCTTCCACCAATGGCTGAACGCCGGTTATGCCGGCGAGATGGACTACCTGGCGCGGCGGGCCGAAGCCTGTCGCCACCCGGCCGGTGTGCTCGACGGCGCCCGGAGCCTGCTCGTCTTGGGTTTCAATTACCGCACGGCCGAACCCCGCTCCGCCACGGGCGGCCAAGGCCGGGTGGCACGGTATGCCTGGGGCGCCGACTACCACGATTTGATTCACGACCGGCTCAAATACCTGGCCGAGTTCCTTCGCCGGCAAGTGCCCGGGGCGGCCGTGCGGGGCGTGGTCGATACGGCTCCGCTCCTGGAGCGCGAGTTCGCCCAACTGGCCGGGCTGGGCTGGATCGGTAAAAACACACTCTTGCTGAACAAACAGTTGGGAAGCTGGTTTTTTTTGGCCGCCTTGCTCACCGACGTTGAACTTGCCTTCGACGAACCGCACGCGACGGACCATTGCGGCACCTGTCGCGCCTGCCTCGACGCCTGTCCCACGCAGGCCTTCGTCGCTCCCTACGTACTCGACGCGCGGCGCTGCATCAGCTATCTGACGATCGAGGTCAAGGGCGACGTGCCCGGCGAACTGCGACCCATGCTCGGCGACTGGCTGTTCGGCTGCGATGTTTGCCAGGACATCTGCCCTTGGAACCAGCGGGCGCCGCTGGCCGACGAGCCGGCACTCGCGCCGGCGCCGGAGATGAACCCCGTCGAACTGGCCGGACTCTTCGCTTTGGACGACGAGCACTTTCGCAGTCGCTTCCGTCACACGCCGCTTTGGCGTCCCAAGCGCCGCGGCATTTTGCGTAACGCCGCGATCGTCCTGGGCAACCAGCGCCATCCCGCGGCGCTGAATGCGTTGGCGCTTGGGCTGACTGACGATGAACCCTTGGTCCGTGCCGCCTGCGCCTGGGCCTTGGGCCAATACGACGAACCAGCCGCCCAGGTCGCCTTGCGCTCAAGGTTGGCTGAAGAAACCGAGCTTGCGGTACGTGGCGAGTTGACGGCGGCTCTCGGGGCCGCCCTCTCCCGGCGCGCCGGGATTCCGTGAAGCGGATTCAATACCCTCGACGGCACACGCCAGCGCCACGGAGGGGGGGTTCCCTACAGACCGTGGAGTGGGCACCGCCCACCATGATTCGACGATGACACGACGCTGGTGGGCAGTGCCCACCCTACAAGTATCATTTTACCCAGTATCCCCGTTTACATGCGTAAATGGCGGTACACGGAATTGGGCATGTCGACACCCGCGGAATAACCGCTAAAGTCGCCAGCTTCTTGTTCCGATCTTACCGGAGGCGGTGGCCCCGGCCGCGTGCCGCCCTGGTCTGCTCCCAATTTCAAAGGGGTGTCATGCGTTCCCGCGACGGCCAGTCGCCGCCGGCGCTCGGCTTCCTCACCATCGTCGGTCACGATCAGCACGGGCTATTCGGCGGCTACCTGGTGCTGAACCACAACGGCCGGCCGTTGGAGTTCCATTGCACCGCCCCGGTCAAGCCGAACCGCGCGCAAGAAATCCTCTACGGCCCGACGCTCGAACCCTTTCTCTACGGCGAACAAATCGGCCGCACGCTGGTCGAAAAAAGCGCCGTTGAAGTTCGGCTGATTTGCACCGATCTGGCACCCGTACTGGCATTGCGGGAATACGTGTCGGCGCCTGTCGCACTCGTCCTGCCACCAGAGGTCGTCCAGCGGGCTTCCAGCCCAAGCGGCGGCCCGCAAACGCAAGACGCAGCGGCAACGATGGCCTATCGTGTCGATACCGCGCACTTGCGCGGTACCTTGCCGGCGGCATTTTCGCTGGGTCGCAACCGGCTGGCTGTCGCCGACGGCCATGCCGACGACCGGCAATGCCTGGCGGCCGTGCTTGAATCGCTGGGCGGCCACTTCGACCTTTTCGAACCCTTCGCGCGGATCCGCGGGGCGATCGACGAAGCACAACGAGCCGCCCGGTGAAACCAACGACATCCCGCATCGCTCGTTCCCTTGGCGATTGGACCTGGTGGCCGCCGCGTCAGCCACCGGTCGCGAAAATCGACCATTCCATTCCGCTCTTCGAAACGCACTCGCTCGACGCCCATCTGCTTGTCGCCGCCGGGCCGATCGAAGTCGTCTCGATCGCGCCGTCGCCCCTTCGGCCCGGCGTCGTTTCCGTACCCCTTGGCGGGCTGGCGATCAAGTCGTCCGGCTACACGTTTCCACAGCCGACGTTGGCCGAACGCGTACCGGCGATGCCCGCGGCGCCGTTGCCCGCCGATCGCCGGCTCGCAAGTCCACGGGCCGCGGCCCCTCCGACGATCACGCGGCTCAAACCGCCCGCCGACGTCATCAAGTTGGCCGACCGGCTGTTTTACGTCTTGCAACCGCCGCTGGAGACCGTGGTCGCCGGTCAGGCGCTCGATTTTCCCTTTCACCCCTTTCCCTACCAACTCGAGGGCATCGCGTTCCTCTACCCTCGCTATGCCGCGATCCTGGCCGATGAAATGGGCCTTGGCAAGTCGATGCAGGCCATCACGGCGATCCGCCTGCTGCTGCACGCGGGCGAGATCCGCACGGTGCTTTTGGTCTGTCCGAAGCCGCTGATCACCAATTGGCAACGCGAGTTTCATCTCTGGGCGCCCGAGCTCCCTTTGACCGTGATCGAGGGAGAGCGAGCCAAGCGGCTCTGGCAGTGGCGGCAGGCCGATAGCCCCGTGAAAATGGCCAATTACGAGCTGTTGCAGCGCGACCGCGCTGTGCTCGCCGAGCCGGGCCTGCACTTCGACCTGGTGGTGCTCGACGAATCGCAGCGAATCAAGAACCGCGAGTGTATGACCTCGCAGGTCGTCCGCTCGATCTCACGGGGCCGCAACTGGGCGTTGACAGGAACGCCGGTCGAAAACAGCGCCGACGACCTGGTGGGCATTTTCGAGTTCCTCTCGCCGGGCCACCTCTCGCCGACGATGAAGCCGCGACGGATGGGCAAACTGGCGGGCGATTACGTGTTGCGGCGAACGAAGGACAGGGTGCTGACCGAACTGCCGCCCAAGATGTTCCGCGACGCCGACGTGGCGCTCACGCCGGAGCAGCGCGAGACCTATCGCCTGGCCGAAGACGAGGGCGTGTTGCGGTTGACGGAGATGGGCGAAGGGGCGACGATCCAGCACGTCTTCGAGCTGGTGCTGCGGCTCAAGCAGATATGCAATTTCGACCCGGCCACCGGCGCCAGCGCCAAGCTCGAGCGCCTTTCGGCCGACCTGGAGGAAGTGGCCGCGAGCGGGCGAAAGGCGCTCGTCTTCAGTCAATGGGTCGGGACGCTCGACAAACTCGCCCGGCGGCTGGCGCGGTACCATCCCTTGGCCTACCACGGCGGCGTCGCCTCGCGGAAGCGCGACGGCGTATTGCAAGAGTTCAAGGAATCGCCCAAGCGGCAGGTGCTCTTGATCAGCTACGGCGTCGGCAGCTTGGGGTTGAACTTGCAATTCGCGCAGTACGTGTTTCTGTTCGACCGTTGGTGGAACCCGGCCGTCGAGGACCAGGCGATCAACCGCGTCCACCGCATCGGCGCCGCCGGGCCGGTGACCGTCACGCGTTTCCTGGCCTTGGCGACGATCGAGGAGCGGATCAACCAGATTCTCGATGAGAAACGCGAGTTGTTCGACACGATTTTTTCCGACGTCCAACCGCACCGGCACGGCGGCCTCACACGGCAGGAGATCTTCGGTCTGTTCCGGCTCAAGTGCCCCAGCGGGCCACTCGACCTGGCCGCGTAACCGGGGCAACTTTAGAATCGTCCCGTATTCCTATCGCCTAACGCCTGTCGCCCAACGCCTTCTCCCCCCAACAGCTTGCAATCCGCGCCGGGCGCCTTAAAATACAGGGAACGTGCGGGCGTAGCTCAGTTGGTAGAGCGCTAGCTTCCCAAGCTGGATGTCGCCGGTCCGAGTCCGGTCGCCCGCTTTGAATTCACAATTATGATGCATGATCCATTTGCGATCAATCGGCGGGAGTGGTTCGGCGCTGGGGCGCTTGGCGCGGCGGCGACACTGCTGGCGGAGCCGCCGGCTTGGGCCGCCGACGGCAAGCCATCGGCCGAGCGCAAGCGGGATTTCCTGCGCCCCTTGGTCTACATGCGCGGCGATGTGGCGGCCTGGCTGGCCCGCAAGGAATTCCCGTTTTCGAAGTACGATGCCCAACTCGGCTACCTTCACGTGGACCGTGACTTCCGGGAAGGCGTTGACGGCTCGGTCTGCACCTATCGCTACGACCCGACGGGCGCTCGGCACATGGTGGCCCACGCGGAGAAAGCGTGCCGAATCAACACCTACGGCGACAGCTTCACGAGTTGCGAGCAAGTCAGCGACGGGGAAACTTGGCAAGAATTGCTGGCCGCGCACCTGGGCGAGCCGATCCGCAACTTCGGCATCGGGGGCTACTCGGTCTACCAGGCCTACTTGCGGATGAAGCGTGAGGAGCCGCGGTCGCCCGCCAGGCTGATGATCGTCAACATCTTCGACGACGATCACTATCGCAACCTGCTCTCGTGGCAGCGAATTCGCTTCGGAGTCAACCGCAAGTCGACGAATCCCCCGGTTCCGCACGTAAAGTTCGACGCAGTCACGGGCGAGCTCGTCGAATGCGCCAACCCTTGCCCCACCGCTGAGTCGCTCGATCAGCTCTGCGATCTCGATACCTGTTTCGCGTCGATGGAGAACGACTACGTGCTCGGGCGGTACCTCGAGCGCGAGTCGGGCCGTAAGCCGGCATCGGCGGTCGTGCCCGGCGGGACCGACTTCGACGATCGCGACTTCACGCGCGACGCGCTTCGTTCGACCATGTGGATCGTCGAGAAGATCGATCAATTCGCCGCAAAAGAAGGGCGAAAAGTGCTGTACGTCCTTTCCTATGGTGCCCAGCGGATCCGGCAATTCGTGAAACAAGGGAACCGCTTCGACCAGCCGTTGGTCGACTTTCTCGATAGCCGAGGTTCACCCTGCGTCGATCTCTTGAAGACGCACACGGAGGAGTTGGCCAGGCTGAAAATGGACCTCGACGCGTACCTGTCGCGATATTACATCGGCCATTACAATCCGCTGGGGAACTTCTTCTGCGCCTTCGCATTGAAGCGACAACTTGTCGAGATGCTCGACCCGCCGCCACCCGCCTACTCGGCCAGCGCGCCTACTTATGCACCTTGAGATTCGGCAACGCCCGCTGTAGTTGCTCAATGCCATCCATGGTGATCCGAGAACGGCTGACGAAGAGGTCGGCGAGATGCTCGAGATTCTGCAGTTTCCTGGCGCCAGCATCAGTGATTTCGGTGCCGCCGACATCGAGCATTTTGAGACGACGGAGGCTCGTCAGTTTGTCGAGGCCGACATCCGTAATCTCCGTACCGCCAAGGTCAAGCGATTCGAGTTGGGTGCAATGCGCCAAATGAGCCAAGCCATCATCGGTGATCGGCTTGTTGCCGACGTGCAGCCAGTTCAGCTTCGGCAGGTTGCGCAAATGGACGAGGTCAGCGTCGGTCGTCGGAGCACCAGCCAGATAAACCCAGGTAGCAGCGTTGCGGAAGTCGACTCCAAGCAATCGCCGCAGCCATGCGGGCCCAGGGGGCTCAGCATTACGAATCTGGTTGCCGGCGGCGTCAAAATCGTAGTCATACATCACGGCCCCGCCCAAGGCGCGGATTGCGGCCACCGCGTCCCGTTGTCTGTGCGCCCGGTTGACCCGCACGGCCAGCCACATGCAAAGGCCGGTCACGACGACGAACACCGTGATCAGGCGAAACTGAACCCACGATCGCTTGGGCGTCAGCAGGGCAATGAGCTTTGTGGTGGGCCTGACCATGTCCGCCAGCATGCCGCGCCTGCGGTCGGCGGGCAAGAGCCGAAGCCGACAGCCCGCCCCGCAGTTGGGGCTCCCGCCATGTCGGCGTCAGGCGGATTCTAGCGTTATATCCCGCGAGTGAAACCGCCTATATCACGCCTCGCCGGCTATCGCATGTGGTAAAATGGTTTCGCATGGGGATGAACTACAACTATCAAGAACATGCAGAGGTGACGTGACCCATGGCCGCAAAAGTCAAGAAAGAACCAGCTCCATCCCAACGATTTCTAGAGGATTTCGCATTTGTCGGCTTCAATTCGCGAGTGGCTGCTCTTGATCGGAATACGGGTGAACGGGTCTGGGACTGGAAGGCGTCCAATGGCAGCGGTTTCGTCGCGGTCCTGCTCGACGGCGACCGGTTGATTGTTTCGGTCCAAGGTTACACCTATTGCCTGGCCGCATTGACGGGAAAGCAATTGTGGTACAACGCGTTGGACGGCATGGGTGTCGGCGTGCCATGCCTCGCGTCGATTCGCGGCAGCACTCACCTTGCGGCGCACGCATACCTTCAGGAACAAGATGGTGCATCCGCTTCGGCGTCCGTGGGAGCCGCAAGCGTTTAACGAGCGGGCGACTGCCGAAAACTGATGACTGCCAAGCCTACCTGGTCTTCACACCGGTGGCGGCAGGTCGAGCGCCGGGTTCTGCTCGAAGAAGCCGTCGGGCTTGAGCGTGAAGCCCAGCGAAGCGACCGGCATCACGGGCCAGTCCTCGGGCCGCGGCACGTGGTTGTGGGCGAAAACGTACCAAACGACCAGCGGCATGTCGTCGATGCCGCGGTCGGCCGCGGTCCAGAACGGCAGTCCGTCGCCTGTCGGGTGCTGGTTCGGGTAATCGCCCGCCGGATAACGTTGGGCTGGGTCGTAAGGCGTCACCCAGAGATGGTGGGCGATGAAGCCGGCCCGCAGCATCACCGCGGCGTCGTGCTGGATGAACGGCCGGCAGTTTTCGCCGGGCACAAGGCGATAGCCGACGGGCCGGCCCAGACGATTCCGGCGATGCGAGTTCACGATCCGCCAGAAGCGGGCCTTGTCGCCGTTGACCGAACGCCGCGCCGCCAACTCGCCGGCCAATAACGTCTCTTCGGCGCGGAAAGCGTTGCCGTGCGGATTCTCGGGCCCACGCGGCAGCGAGACCGTGTTGACCTCGTAAACCGAATTCCGCTCTCCGTCCACGCGCATGTCGAGCCGGGCGGCGAAGACGTGCTGGTGAAAGGGCGCGTTGAGCCGCGGCGCGATCTCGATGCCGAAGCGGGGCTGGTCGCCCGGCTTGAGGCCCGTGGTATTCATGATCCCGGTCAGCTTCACTTCGCACTGGATCGAGCCGTCGGTGTAAAAATACCAGAAGAAACCGTACTCGTAGTTGCCCACGGTGGCGATGAACGACACGGCCAGCCGCCGCGAGCGGCGCGACTCGGTCTGTCCGGTGCGCCAATCGGTGTGCTTCCAGAGCAGGCCGGTGTCTTCCTCGTGAACGCAGACGGCGTTGGCGATCGAGACGGCCCGGCCGCGGCTGTCACACAGGTGGGCGTCGAAATAGCGGACCGTGCCCAGGCAGTCGCAACCCAGCGCGAGCGAATTGGCCATCGTGCCGATGCCGTACTCGCCGATATCGAAGGCGTTCTTGCGGAAGCCCGATTCGCTGGGGTCTCCGTAGGGGACGACCATCTCGCACACGCTCGCGCGGTGCAAAACGGGCCGCTCGCGCTCCTCGTCCTGGTAGACGATCGTATAGAGCACCAGCCCCTCGCGAGGCGTGAAGCCGACGCGGAACCGCCACTTCTGCCAGCGGATCTCGTGCCCCTCGACGGTGAAGCTCGGTCCCTCGGGCTGCGAGATCAACAGCGGCTTCAGGTCGTCCCGCGTCTGGTGGACGTACTCGCGCGCCCAGTTGCCGCCGGCCGGCGGCAAGGGGACCACGCCGTAGTCTTCGACGCGCGCGACCTCCATCTTCAACAGATCGACGACGACCACCAGGCCTTCCAGAGGACGGGCGTAACCATTGTCGTTCGGCTCCGATCGGACCCAGCACAACGCCCGCGACAGTCGCTTGCCCTTGTCCTCGGGCAGCTCGGTTCCGTACATGCCGGCCGACCACGGATCGACCATCACCAGCTCGACGTCGCGCACGCCGCGCTTCGCCAGCGCCGAGCGGAACTCGGCCGAGCGTTTGACGGCCGCCTCGCACTCGACGAACTCATCGAGCATGATCGGCGGCTGCAAACCGGCGGCCAACGGCTCGAACCGCAACACCTTGCCGCGCACCAGATCGACGGCCGCTTCGCGTCCTTCGCCCGTCGCCGTGTCGAGCAGCACCGCCGACGCGACCCGCTCGAACGGCCGCCCGACGACGTGCGCGGCCACGGCTTCGCGCGACGGTTCCTCGCTCGTGATCATCACGAAACGCCATGTGTCGCCGAGGCCTTGCTCCCTGCGGAGGATGGCCACGGCACGTTCAACTTCATCCGCCGAGAGCGGATCGAGCGGATGGCCGGGCTTGTGAGGCGAATCATCGCTTGCACCGACGTCGTGGTGGGCGACGGCCCGCGTTACCAGCCAATGGCCCGCCGCGAGCGCGCCGGCGGCGGCCGTCGACGCGCCGAAGAAACCACGGCGAGAACAGATCGGGCCGGGCCCTTCAGGATTGTTTCCACCGTCCGCCACGGAGCACCTCGATCTGGAAGCCCGCCTACTTCAGGTCGGCCGCGGTCAGCCGATAGCGCTCCATCAAGAGCTTGATCGCCTTGACCGCCAATTTCGGGACCTCGACCTGGAGGTCGGCTTGCTCAGGCAAGGCGCTCATGACGTACGGTGCTCGACTGGGACGCCATACGCACAGCAAAGCCTCGTGCCCCTGACTTCGAATCGATTTCATCAAATCGGCAATTTCCGCTTGAGTCGCCACGAACCAGACTCCCAAAGAACAGCCTTCCGCGCGGCAGTCGCCCGGACTCCATGACCGCGCGCCTTCATCCCTACCGGCCTCGACGGCCTACCAACATTATAGCCGGGCGACTGCCAAGTGAAAACCGGTGAGAATTGTGTCAACCTAGCTTCAGTAGCCGAATCGCATTCTCGCGATAGATTTTCACTTGGACATCCTCGGGCAGGTCGAGCGATTCGTAGAGCTCGAAGTGCGGGATCTCCTGGTCGGGCATCAGGTAGTCGGTGCCGAACAGGAGCCGGTCGGCCCAGCGAATGACGAACTGCCTGCCGAACTCCATGTCGCGGGCAATGGCGAAGTACCCGCCCGGCTCCGACAGGTCGCAGTACAGGTTCGGGTACTTCGCCATCAGCAATTCAAGCGCGCCGCCGGGCGCGACAGGCTTGGGAACCGTTGGGTAATGCCCAAAGTCATAGTCCTTGGCGTCGGCCGAGATCGACGCCCAAAAGCCGCAGGCGTGGCCGATCATCGGCAGCTTGGGAAACGACCGCAGGGCGTGCTCCAGCCGTGGCAAGCCCGGTGTGTCGGCGCCGCGGATATCGTCGAGATGGAACAAGATGGGCAAGTCGACGGTTTCCAGCGCCTCGTAGACGGTCATCATCAGGGGGTCGTCGAACGGCAGGCCGACCTGGTGCTCGCCGAATCCTTTAGCGCCGAGATCCTGGTAGCGTTTGAGCAGTTCGACCATGCCCGGCACGCCGTTGATCCGGCCGATGCGGTCGGGCTTGTTCGGGTCCTGATGATAGGCCCGCGGATCGAAGCAGCAAAACGGAACCAGTCGGTCGGCGTGCGCTTTGCAGGCCGCCAGGGCCGAGTGCGTGGTTTGCGGAAAGAGCGAAGTCTCCGGCGAGATCAGCGGCAAGACCACCGATCGTTCGATGTCGTGCGCGTCCATCAACTTGATCAGGCCTTTGGGAGTCAGCTCCTGGCCCCAGATGAACATGCCAAGGTGGGTATGGATATCGACGATCTTGATCTTGCGGCTGGGGCGCTCGCCGGCGCGGGCCGCGCGCGTCGCCAGGCCCGCCGCCCCGGCCGCCAGGCTGGAAGCGACGAACGCGCGGCGGGAAAGGGAGCGGGAATTCATGGGTGCGGCTCCGGTAGTTTGTAAACGCGGGATAGATCGTAGTCAGCGGCAGGAGGAAGCGATAGGCGATAGGCGATAGGCTGGCACTCATCAAGCACGTCGTCTCGTTCCCACGCTCCGCGTGGGAACGGGAATTCGGCCGCTCCGCGGCCACGTTCGTATGCACGAATCAGTCAATCAACCTGGCCTCCACGCACGGAATCAGAGCGTGGGAACGCGGCCAATTTCATTTTTGCTGAGTCAAGAACTCCAACAGGTCTCGCAACTCTTGCCGGCTCAAGGTCTTCTCCAACCCGTCGGGCATGACCGACACCGTCAAGGGAGAGACCTGCTCGATGTCGTCGCGGGGTATCCGGATCTCGGCCAACTCGGTCGTGCGCAGGTAAATCGCCTCGGGCGCGTCGCGGATCAGCAGGCCACTGGCGATCTGCCCGTCGTTCGTCACGACCTGGAACGAACGGTATTCAGGATTGACGATCGAGCTGGGAAAGACAATCGATTCCAAGAGCTCGGCTTTGTTGCGGATCTGGCCGATTTTCGACAAGTCCGGGCCCACCGTCCCGCCACGGCCGACCGCCCTATGGCAGCCATAACAGCCCGCCTTCTGCGACAAAAAGATCGGCTGCCCGGCCTCGGCACTCGCCGGCAGTTGTTCCAATTCGGCCGCCAATTTGGCTAGGTAAGCCGCCTGGTCTTGCTGGCGGGCGATTAGCTTCCGCCGCAGCGCGTCGGCCCGCTTCCGCACTTCGGCCGTAAACGCCGAAAGCGACTTGTCGAGCTCGTCGACGCGCAGCGCCTCGGCGGCTGGCGAATGCGTGAGGGCATCGACCAGCGAGGTGCCAACGCGCGCTTCGCCGGTCTTACTGAAGATCGGCAATAAAAGCCGCAGCACCATCGTGTTCACGCCTGGCAGCGCGGCGGTCAACTCCGTCTGCTGGTCGCCCGAGAGCCCACTGGCGCCCAGCACTCGGGCCGCGGCCAAGCGCACGCGCGGTTCGGCGGTCTCGGACAACTGGCCCGAAAGCAAAGCGAATGCTTCCGAATCGAGTTGTTGCCGGCGCTGAGCCAGGCACTCCAGCGCGGCGATGCGCAGATCGACCGGTAGCGCGTCATCGCGGCCCAGTTGGGCCAACGCGTCGTCGAATTGGCCGATCTTGCGAGTCTTCAGCGTCTCGACGGCCGCGCCGCGAATGTCCAAATCAGAATCGTCCAGGGACCGACCCAGTGCCGCAAGCCAGCTTGCAGGCAACGGTTCGACACGGCTGCGCGCGACGACGTTCAGCAACAATAGCCGCCTCGCCGGTTCCGTACCGGGTTCGGCCAGCGCGTGGGCCACGAGGCGTTGAATGTTTTCTTCACCCGCGAAAGCCATCAACACGGCGACGAGCGAACGCTCCCTGTCGGCGGCGAGGTCGGCGGCGGAGAGCCACTTCCGCAGCACGTATTGAGTCACGTCGGCCCAGGCCGGCCGCTTGCTCACGACGTCAAGCGCGGCGCGCTGCAAGTCGGCATCGTCGGAGTCCAAGAGCGGGGCGACGTCGTCGCGCGTCAAGCGGCCATCGGGCATTTGATCGAGTGCGATCAGCCCTCCCTGCCGTACCCGCGGGTCGGCGTGGGCCAGGGCGGGCAACGTCGCCTCGCGGTCGTTGATCCGAATCAGCGCAAAGATGATCGCGTGCTCCAGAAAGCGGTCTCCTCCCAACTGCAAGCCCGCGAGCAAATTCGGCACCGCCGCGGACTGGCCGATCCGCCCAAGCGCCTCGGCCGCCTTCAATCGCACCGGGGGCTCGTCACTTGTCACCAGGCGAACCAACTCGGCCGACGCCTCGACGTCGCGCTCGAGGCCGGCGGCGTGCGCAGCCGCCAGCCGGATGCTCATCTCACAATCGGCCAGCGCGCGGCGCAGCGCCGGCCGCGCGGCGGGCGTGCCGATCCGGCAGAGCGACCAAATGGCGTTCCGCCGGGCTTCGACCGACCAGGTGCCCGGCTTACCGGCGACGGCATCGAGCGTGGCAACCGCCATATCACCCCGCTTCGCCAAGGCCGCAATCGCCAGGTCGCGGACTCTGGGCCGCGGATCGTCGAGTAGCGAAGCCAACTCGGCAGGCGAACGCCGTGAGTTGTCCAACTTCTTCCCCCACGGATCGTCGACCGCCTTGGCGTCGGCGCGGCGGACTCGGTAAATTCCGCCCAGCGATTCGGGCCGCGGCAGCGGGTTGCCGGGGAACCCGTAGTTGAACCATGCGCCCATATCGACGAACAACAAGCTCCCGTCGGCATCTTCCAGCACATCCGTGAGGCGCATGTTGTGGTCGGCGCAAACGAGAAACTCCTGCTCGTCGGCGCGGTAGGTCGAACCCTCGCGGACCAGCGTGTTTTGCACGATGCGGTGCAGCATGAAATGCGTCGCGAACAGCGTGTCCTGGTATTCCGGCCCGAAGACAGCGGAGCGATAGGCCGTCAGCCCGCACAAGGCGGCGGGCAGCACGGGCGTATATTGCCGGACCGCGCCCATCAGCGGCCCGGTCATCGGAAACTCGGCAAGGCAAGGGTGCTCCATCGGATAGACCGCGCCTTCGACGTAGTGCAGCAGACAGTCGCCGGTGCCCTGGTCCATCGTGCCGATGGCGTCCCCCTCGGGCGTGAACGCGATCTCGACCGGGTTATCGAAACCACCGCCGCAGAGCCGTTCGATTTCGCCGCCGTCGGTGCGCGCGCGCCAAACGCGGGAGGCCAGCCCTTCGAGGTAGGTCCCTTCGCGGGTCTTGAGTTTGTAGCCGTGCCGGCCGTCGGTCCAGTAAAGCCGGCCGTCGGGCCCCAGGAACGGCCCGTGGATGTCGCAGCCGTTGCCGTTGAAATTGAAGCCGGTGGCCAGCTCGGTGCGGCGGGTGGCGACGCCCGTGGCGGCCGGGTCTTCCAGCTTCCAGATGCTGGGGTGCGAGGCAGCGTACAACGCGCCGTCGTGCCACAGCACTCCCTGGGGAAACACCAGCTCGTCGGCGAACACGTGGCTGGCATCGAAGCGGCCGTCGCCGTCGGTGTCTTCCACGAGCACGATGCGCCCCAGTTTCCTTTTCGCCAGCTCCTCGCCCGGCAGGTTCGTGCCGGTCCCTTCGGCGACGAACAGCCGGCCGCGGTCGTCGAACTCGGCGAAGAGCGGATAGCGGACCAAGGGCGGCGCCGCGACCTGCTCGACCTCGAAACCGGGCGGCACGCGAAACGGCGGCTGAGGTTCGGCGGCCGAAGCGACGTGTACCGCGATCCCTAGGACCAGTAGCATTGCCCATCGCGGGTCGGGACGTTGAACATCGTGGCCCGCTTGACGAAGCAGGCGGACCAGCAACCCGGCGGCGGAATCGTCGTCGAGGTAGATCTTCATGAACGATTGATCCGCGCCAATTCCTGCGGATCGAGCAATCGAGGGATCGGATTGTGCTTGTATCCGGGTTCATTCATGCCCGCGGCTTCGCTCAGCGCTTCTTCGCGCGCATAGTCATTCAAGAGTTCAGGCGGGTCGGATTCACAGTACGCAATTGCTTCCAGTACGGCCTCGACCGGGAGACTGAATTCGCGGGCAATGTCCTCGGGCGCCATGGACTCCTCGCACGCATACCAGCCGTAAAGGACACGTGCTCGAATGCGCGTCCCCTTGACGAAGAGTTGCTTGTAGGATGACTTCGGATTAGGAGCGAGATGAATGTAGGCGGTGAATTGTGGATTCAAGTTCATCATTTGATTTTAACTTTGGCGGCCGTCGATCGCAACGTCCATCCACAGTGGTCCGGCAGACCGGCCAGCTCCGTTGGGCTGGAAAGCCCTTTCCAGCCTTACATAAACAGGATAGGACTTAAACGTAATGTCGAACCACGAAACACATGAAAGACAACGACGGAAAGATGGGGACAGAAAAATAGGGACAGAAAAATGGGCAGTGCGGAACGGACGAGTCACGAGCAATGGCATCCGTTGCTACTGGCCCAATTTCCGTCGCAGCTCCCGCAGCTTTGTGGTCAGCCGTTCGGCGCGGTCCTTGTCCGCTTTGCGCACGGCTTGAATCGACTGAATCAATCGGTCGGCTTCATCCAGCCTCCGCGTTGCGTTTTCGGTCAAGTCGAGCGAGAGTTGAGTCTCGGCCAGGTCGAGCAGCCATTCCGGCGCCTTTTCGAACGCGACCAACTCTTCCCGAATGGCGAGCGCTTCGCGAAAACGCATCGACTTCTGAAACTGCACCGACAACATCCAGGAGGCCGTTTCCCAGTCGATTGAGTGGGGTTCGCACCGCTCTCGGTACCGTTGGCACGCAATGATCGCCTCGGTGCGGTCTCCAGAAGCGTCGGCCGCATGGTGCAGATGCAAGGCCTTTCGGTTCAGGTACTTTAGTTGCTGCGCGGGCCGGTCCTGGTTGGCCTCAATCAGCTCATCGAGTTGCGACGCCGCTTCCGCATACCGTCCGAGGTGTGCCAGATTGCTCGCGATGCGGTCTTGCAGATATTCGCGCTGGTCACGAGTCAGTTCCGAACTGGCAAGCAATCGGCGAGCATGGTCGATCGCCGCGGAATGCTGCTTATCCTGTTGGAAGTAGAATTCCCTGGCCCCCACCAGGCGCCAGTTGATTTTCGGGTCGCTACCGCCGGTAAGACCTGCTCAATAAGGGCCAGCGCCTCCTTGTACTGTGATTTGAGTTGGAATTCGTTCAGCTTCGCGAATACTTTCTCGGCTTCGACGAACGATTTCAGAGTTTGCCGGCGACGCTCGTACTTTGTCTCGAGGCCCAACGCATTGTCGGTGTCCAATCGGCAGATCTCCGCCACCACGTCGGCGTACCAGTTCAAAAGCGGGTCGCCGTTGCGATCTTCCAAACCTCCAAAAAATGGCGCCACGCACTCCAGCGCGGCGTCAAGATGAGCGGCCCGTTCCTTGCCTGCGTTGCCGTCAGCCTCTTTCAACTCGCGATCCCGAGCCAACCGTGCGTCGCGGTACTTTTCCACCTGGTTGAGAAACGACGCAGGGGTCACACCCTTCTCGTAGCCGGTGTAGCCGACGGGCTTTCCGTGCGCATCAGTCACGACGACGGTGGGCATTCCAGGCACGAGGTATTGCGACTGCCACTCGCGATACCTCTTGATCCTGTTGGTTTCGGCCGCGCCGCCGGAAGCGTCCTTTTCACCGTCCTCCGTGTCGAATACCGCGGACGGAAAGTCGAGCTCGACGAGGACGAAATGCTCCGTAACCACGGCGAATTCCGGCTGGGCGAAAACCTCGTGTTCCAGCAGCGTGCAATTGTGGCACCACCCGTGCCCAGTAAAGTTGATGAGCACGTCCTTGTCATTTTGCTGAGCCAGCTTCAGTGCCTCGTCAATGCTCCGTACCCACTCGACTTTGTTCGCCGACGCCTCCGAGCTCGCGGCACGTGGCAACGCGACTGGGGAGCAAACGCACGTACTCAAGACGACCCCAAGCAGGATCGCGTGGTTCCGTGCAGCACTGGGGCTCATCCGACGATTCACGTTCATCATCATTGCTCCGCAGACGATTCAGCCCCTGGAGTGCGGCATGCGCGGCCGCTGATAGTATACTCGACCAGATTTGGCGGTGATAGCGCGGAACGTCACGATCGCCGGCGCGCGGTCCCGACCAGCCCGCCGACGAAGCCGTCGTAGCCGAGACCGGAAACCCGGATGGCGCGGGCCAGACCGGCACTGGGGCTGATGTCGGGGTTGGCGTTGATCTCTAGAATGTAGACCCGCCCCGCCGAATCGACGCGCAAATCGACGCGCGCGTAGTCGCGGCAGCCGGCCAGACGAAAGGCGGCCAGCGAAATGCGCTGAATTTCGGCCGCCAGCTCCGGCGCCGCGTCGGCCGGGCAGCGTGCCGGCGTGCCGGCGTCGTACTCGACGCTGGCGGGGTCCCATTTGGCGTCGTACGTGACCACGTTCCACGGCACGCGGCCATCATTGGGAAACTCGATCTCCGCCAAGGGAAGCAACTGGGCTTCGGGCAAGGCGATGATCCCCACGTTGAATTCGCGACCTGCAATGAACTGCTCGACCAGCACCGGCCCGTAGCGGCGGCGTACTTCGCCGATCTGCAAGGCAAGCGACGTTCGCTCGGTCACGACGCTCGCTTGCCCGATCCCCAGGCTGGCGTCCTCGTGGGCCGGCTTGACGATCAAAGGTCCGGCGGCCAACGCCGATTCGAACCGCCCGGCATCCACCGGCTCGTCCGTCGCCACGAGCTGAAACGCCGGCGTCGGCAGACCGGCGCCCGACAGGAGCCATTTCGTGCGGGCTTTGTCGCGAACCAGCGCAAGACCCTCGGAGCCTGTCCCCGTAAAGGGGACGCCGATCAGCTCCAGCAAACCGGCCACCTGCGACTCGCCTGCCCCGGTGCCGTGGTGCCCCTCGAAAAGGTTCACCAGAACGTCGGCCTTTGTCCCGCGAAGTTCCACCGACAAAGCCACGGGATCGGGTCCCACGGCCATTCGCTGTGAGGAGTGCCCGAGTATGGCGAGCGCGGCTTCGACCGCTTCGACCGACTCCAGCACTCCCGCCTCCTGCGCGTAATCAGCGTGGTCGGAGGGAAGACTTGGCGCGTTGTAAAGGAGGGCGACGTGCATGGGAGAAAGGCGGAGGGACGAGGGAAGGTTGCAGGGATCGGGGAAGGTTACAGATTACAGGGGACAGGGGACAGCAGGAAGAGTCTCCGCCGATTGTCAACTGTAACCTGTGACCGGTCACCTTGTTCCCACGCTCCGCCGACGCGCTGCGCGGGTAACAAATCTTCGGCCGCTCCGCGGTCCCACACCGACTGAATGCCGCTACCGGGACGCGGAGCGTCCGCGGAATGAGCGGTACTTGGCCGCGGAGCGGCCGGGGATGCATTCCCACGCGGAGCGTGGGAACGAGTAGCAGGTTACAGGGGACAGGTTACAGCAGGAAGAAACTCCGCCGACTGTCACCTGTAACCTATAACCTGTCCCCTTCTTTTGTCCTTCCGCCTTCTCTTCCAATCCTCTCCAGCGCAGTGTCGATGATCCGGCCGATCAATTCGGTGTGATCGATGCCGTTGAAACGGGCGATGAATACCAGGTCGCCCGATTTGGGTGAAAGGCCCGGGAGCGGGTTGACCTCCAGGAAATAAGGGACGCCGGCACGCAGGCGATAGTCGAATCGCGCCACGTCGCGACAGCCGAGCGCCCGCCAACAGGCAAGTGCCGCCTGTTCGACCGTGGCCGTGTCGGCAGGCGAGATCTTCGCCGGGCATTCGTAGTGCAAATAGCGCTCCCATTCGCGTTTGACTTCCAAGTTGTAGACGAACGGTCCCGCCCGCGCGACCTTCAGCAGTATCCGCATCACGCCCAGCACCTTGGGCGGCCGGTTGCCGACCACGCCGACGGTCAATTCTTCGCCGTCGATGAATTCTTCGACCAACAGCGGCTGGCGGCAACTGCGGTAAAGCAATGCCACGGTTTCGTCGAGCTCGCCGCGCTGGTGGACCAGGCTCTTGGCCAACACACCCTTGCTGGAACCTTCGAAGGCCGGCTTCACGAATAGCGGCCAGGTCAGGACGGATAATCGTTCTTCGACGGCCGCGACGTCCCCTTCTTCGACCAACACCCAAGGCGCCGTGCGTATTCCGGCGGCCTGTACGAGCCGCTTGCCGCAGTCCTTGTCGAGCGTCACGGCCAACGTCAGCGGGTCGGAGCCGGTGTGCGGGATTCCCAGCATTTCCAACACGGCCGGCACGCGCGACTCGCGCGTGCGGCTGGCGCCGCGCCCCTCGGCAATGTTCAACACCAACTCCGGCCGAGGACCATCGAGCAGCTTGCGCAGCATCGGTTCGCCGTCGCCTAACAGCAAGACCTCGTGGCCGAGGCGCTCGATGGCCGCGGCCAATGCCGCCACGGTCTCCGGTGAATCGAACTCTTCCTCCTCGTCGGCGACGGCCTCGGAGCTCGAGGATAGTGTCTTGACGTTATAGGTCAGGCCGATACGCATTTGGTGAATGGTGAGTGGTGAGTTGCCCGCACACGCCTCGCAAACGAAAACCGCGGACCACGAGGGGTCCGCGGTTTCGCTTGCGGCTCGTTACCGTAATTGCTTCGCGGTGACCGCTAAACCCGGCCCAAAACCGGTAACAGCGGTTCCACGAACTCCGGCTCATCAGTGCTGCCGCCTCCATAGGCGTGGCCATGTCCATCGCCGCCATGACCATCGCCGCCATGACCGTTGCCGCCATGACCGTTGCCGCCATGACCGTTGCCGTTGGCCGCGGCCGTCGGCGACTGCGCCGCGTTTTGCTGGCGGCGGGCCATTCGCACGTTCCCCTCGGGCATGAGCTTCGACTGCTGGCCGCCCAGCAAGCTGCTCACGCCCAACGACGGGTAATGCGACTGTGGGCCGCTTTCGCGGTCTTCGGGGGAATAGCGGAAGAGCATGCCCTCGTAATTGCGCAGGATCACGGCGTTGTCGGCGGCCGAGACCAGGTAGTTGGGCATCAACGGGATCTTGCCGGCGCCGTGCAGGCCGTCGACCACGTAGGTCGGCACACCCAGGCCGGAAATGTGCCCCCGCAGGCCCTCGATGATCTCCAGCCCCTTCCAAATCGACGTGCGGAAGTGGCCGGCGCCGGTCACCGGGTCACAGTGGAACAGGTAATAGGGACGGACTTTGATGCGGAGCAGGCCACGCATCAACTCGCGCATCACCGGCACCGAGTCGTTCACGCCCTTGAGCAGGACCGCGTGGTTGCTGACCGGCATCCCGGCGTTGACCAGGTTGCGGACCGCCCGGGCCGTCTCAGGCGTGATTTCACGGGGGTGGTTGAAGTGTGTTTGGATCCAGATCTTGCCCGCCCGGCGCAAGAGCTCGATCAGTTCCGGATCGAACAGCCGTTGAGGCAAGGTCACCGGGACTCGCGTCCCGATGCGGATCACGTCGACGTGCTCGATCGCCGCCAGCTCGTTGACGAACCAACGCAGCTTGGCGGGGGGCAACGACAGCGGATCGCCGCCCGAAACCACCACGTCACGCACTTCCGTGTGTTGGCGGACGTACTCGACCATCCGCTGGTCGTTGTGGCTGGGGGCGTCCCAGCCGTCGCGGTCCATGGTCACCCGCTTGCGGGTGCAAAACCGGCAGTACATCGTACAAACATGGGTGGTCACCAGCAAAACGCGGTCCGGATAGCGGTGCGTCAAGCCGGGCACCGGGGAGTCCTTGTCCTCTTCGAGGGGATCCTCGAGTTCCAGGCCGGTTTCGCTGGTCATTTCCAAGGTCGAGGGACAGGACTGCAAGCGGATCGGATCCGCGGCGTCGTCCACGTCAATCAGGGAAAAGTAGTACGGCGGAATCGCCAGCTTGAATTGCACCTCGAGGTGTTCGAGGGCGGCAATGTCGTGGGGAGAGTGAGGCAGGAGCTCCGTGAGCTGGGAGGTGGTGCGAACGGCGTTTTGCATCTGCCAACGCCAGTCTTCCCATTGTTCGTGGGGGACGTCTTTCCAGTGTGGATGCCGGCGGGAAGAACTGGGAGGCTCTTCGGACTCTTCGTGCGCGGAAACCGCGAAAGAGGCGGCGTCAAGTTGGTTCATAGGGGACGAATCCCTCCTTTTTGCGACCTTGCGATTCAGCCGGCCAACGGTCGTGGCCTGACGAGCTGAGCTTCGCGTGCTTATACCATTGAAAGCAAAACCCGACAAGTATTTTAACCCCGGATCTTGAGAAGTGTACCATAGACGGCCAACAATTTCTTGAAAAGACCGGATCCGCCATCAGCCCCTCAACGTCAGCCGTCGAATCTCTTGTTGGTAGCCGAACCGTTCTTCGCGCCAGCCGTCTTCCTGATCGCGGAATTGTGCGGCCTGTTGGGCCAGGTCGGTTTCGCACGTCGCAAGCCGCTCTGCCTGCGCGTTGAGTTCGTTCTCACGCTGGGCAACCCAGCGAGCGAGTTCCTGTTGACGATCGTAAATCCTGCCGTGCTCCGCGACGAGCTCCGCCTTGAGCGACTCCAGATCGGCTCGCTGCCGCAGCAATTCGGCGGACTCCAGACGGTAGTGGTCGGTGAGACGCTGCCTCAGCCCGCCGAGCGAACGGATCAAGGCCGCCGGCGCGCCGGGTCCGGCAAGCTGTACCTGCAATTCCTCGATTACGAGCCTCATTTCCAGCGTTTCACGGTGCAGACGGCCCAGTTCGGTCCGTGAGCGTTCCAGGGCCGCGCGGCGCCGGTCGAGTTGTTCGCCTTGGCGGGCGAGCAATTGCGTTTTTCCGGCCCATTCGGCCTCCGAACGCCGTTGCTGTTCGGCCAGGCGTCGGCGGTCGACGCGAGCTTGGGCCTCGATCTGTTCGTGCCGTTGGACCCAGCTTTCGCGCAATTGGGCGATTTGCGGTTTGCTCTCGGCCAGCAGCATGTCGGCGGCCGCCAGGTCCGCTTCGCGTTTGGCCAGTTGCTCCGTCCGCTCGTCGATCGCTCGCAGCCGCTCCTGTTCGGCCTGGCCGGATGCCTGTTCCGCCTGGGACCTTTGGGTTGCCAATTCGGCTTCCGCCTCCGCCAAGGCCGTCGCTCGCTCGGCTAGCCGTTCGACCTCTTCGTTGAGCTCCACACGTTGGCGATCGAGCTGGTCACCTTGGGTCTGCCGCTCGAATTCGAGCTGTCGCCGGCTGATTTCCAACCATTGTTCGGTGTCGTTCAAGCGGGTCTGCCGCCATTCGACTTCCTGTTCGCGAGCGAGGGCGATCGTTTCCCGCTCGGCCAGTCGTGCCTCCCGCTCGACCAACCCCGCCTCCCGTTCGGCCGCGGCGGCATGTCGTTGGCCCAGGCCCGCTTCTCGCTCCGAAAACTCCTTCTGTCGCTCATCAAGCCAAAGCCGTGCCGAGCGCAACTCGTTGTCGAATTCGGCCCGCTGGGCGTTCAACAGCCCCTCGCGGCGGTCGAGTGCTTCGTGCCGCAGTCGGAGACGCTCGGCAAGCTGGTCGGCTTGCAATTGCACCGCTTGCAAATGCACTTGGGAGAGGGCATCTGCCGTAAAGGGGCCCGCGGTTGATTCAGGGGCGTCGAAGGCCGGTTCTTCAGCGTCGGCTGCCGATATTGCGGGCTGTCGCGCGCCGAGGATCGCGTGGGCCGGGTCGACTCGCGTGCCGGTGACCGACAATTTGTCGGCCACGACATCGCTTACCTCGTCGAGAACTGCCTGTACGCTTGCCATCTCATCCGTGTCTGATTTCGAAGGATCGTCGAATTGGCGCACCGTTTCCTCGGCGGCTTACTTAACCGGCAAGGTCGACCCGGGTTCCACTATCGGCAAAGTCGCACCGCAAATTGACCTAAAAAGTACCTGCGGCGCGAAAAAC
>DATLQY010000547.1:0-4397 GCA_035534975.1 Pirellulales bacterium | reverse complement strand
GAGGAAGCCCGCGAAACGGCGCTCTGGATGGGCGTGCGAGTGACGCTCATTCAGGACGTGGGCGTTGCCGGCCCCCATCGACTTCCGGCCAGGCTCCACGAAATGGCGGGGGCGGATGCCGTGGTGGTCATCGCGGGCATGGAAGGCGCCTTACCGAGCGTCGTGGGGGGCTATGTCGATTGCCCGGTGATCGCCGTGCCAACGAGCGTCGGCTATGGGGCCAACCTTGGCGGCTTCACGGCGCTATTGGGCATGCTCAACAGTTGCGCGGCCAACGTGACTGTAGTCAACATCGACGCGGGCTTCAAAGGCGCCTACGTCGCCGGCCTGATCGCGCGAAACGCCGCGCGACGTGCAAATCCGCCGTCGGCGGGTGGGCGCGAATAGCAGCCTTAGTATAGTCTACCGCTGACGCCGAAGGCATCTCACACCAACCCGCAGCGCAAGCAAGGCCCAGGGTTCGACTAACCTTACTTGCGTTGCGGGATAGTGTGACCGCAGACTGCGCGCGTATCTTCGGGACCATGAATAATCCGAGCTAGCCTGTCAGTCGTCGCCCCCACTGGAAGAAGCCGAGCTCGAGGCCGGAAACGGCACAAGCGGAATCGATGCGCGCGGAGCCGCCTGCCATAATGGCAGTCGGGGTCGAAATAACGTGCCGTCGCCCACAGAAAAAGGTTCGTCGGGGGGCTGTCGGTTACGTCGACGCAGGCGTAGTTGGTCGCTCGTGAATCCGGATCGTTCCGTCGATCGCCGGCCCGACGCCCCCTGGCCCGCTGATCCACGCGTGCGGCCATCCAATACAATCGACGGTATACTGGCCTTGAGGGGCGTGAGGTTACTGTAACTCGCACGGAGTGGAGAATGCAATTCTCCGAAGGCGGGGAAGGACAATTGCAATGACCATCAAAGCAATCGTAAAAGGGCGACGGCTGGAGCTCGACGTGCCAGCCGATTGGCCGGATGGCACTGAGGTCGAGATCCAACCGCTCGGGCAAGGAACCAACGGTGGTGCTGACGCGATGTCGCCCCAACAGATTGCCGAGACGCTGGCGGCCATGGATCTAGTACAACTGTCCGCATTGCGATGAATTTGGGTAGTTTGGGAGTTTCGGTGGTTTTCCAAGGCTGCTAAGGCGCTGCCGGCAGCGATGATTTTCTGTAGGGAACGCCCTCTCCCGGCGCGGTGCTGACCGCGCCACCCTCCGCCCCGCGCGCGACGTCGCGTAGGCTTTTTTGTAGGGGGATGCGGAGTCGGTTTTCTTCGCGTAGCGTTTTGGGCCGGCAGGGCGGCGCTGTCGCCGCATTGCCACGGCGCAATCGGTCCGTCATCAGCGGACGGTGGGCGTCGCAGCCGCTTGGGCAAGCTTACGATCGCGGCCCGCCAAAATGATCTCCGAGCTTCCCCGGACTCACGCGAATCCAAAGTAACTTTGGCCGTTTTTCATCGTCACCATCGTCACTCCCCTATGCGGGGGTTGTCAGGCCGCGGCAATCTTGGATTTTGGCAGAAAGATGACTGACAGAGAAATTTTCTGTCGGTAATCTTCCTGTCGACGACTGCTCTGTCTCTTGTAACCTGTCCCCTGTAACCTCCCCTGCCTGTCGCCCGCAGAAGCCTGCCCAATTCTTGAGCACACTTCGGCGACCGAAAACCCGGTCTCGAACAGTCGATTTGGCGGATAGTTATCGAGACTGAAAAAGTGTATTCTATCGAAGTTTTTGAGTATTTTATTCACGTCTGGCATTGCCGGATCGGTCGGCTCTCGCACCCTGTGTGCCCAGTTTTATGGCGGCCACTGCGCGAAAACGGTGCATATCCAACGACTCGCCATTGCCGTCTCGGCGAGCGCCCGCGACGATCTCTGTCGAATGCGAGTTCTGCAAGCTGAGAACACTGCGAGTTGAGCACCTTACCTCGGAGTTCGGAACACTAATCAGCGCTGATCCACACTAATCGGAAAATGGGTTCTATCAGCGAAGATTAGCGCGGATGAGTGTTTCTGTCGGCGAGTGCCCGCGAAGTTTTCCGCCGAATTGGCCACCTTCGCAATCATCGAGATTCAAACGCTCAGCGTGGGACCGGCAACCCAGAGCCAAATATTCGCGAGGGCATACTCTCGGCCCCATAAGTAATACTACGAATGTCCAGTCGTTAAGGCAAGCCCCCCCGTAGAACGGAATTCATTCCGTTTCACATGTAGGCCACGTGTAATCGTGGAATATCGTCACCTCCACATACCCCGCCTATGCCCCCTACACGACGCAGTCGCGTGGGAAACAGAAAAACTTTGCGTGCTTTTCATCGTCACCATCGTCACGCATCGTCACGGGGCTCGTCAGGCTGGTCGCCAATGGCTCTCCGGCGATCTCCGCCACGGAGTCTTACGCTTCATCCTTCATCCTTCCGCCTTCATCTTTCCGTCTTCATCCTTCCGCCTTCCTCCCCCTCCCCCCTGGCAGTAAGTTAGGAATTTCAGCGTCAGCAGCGTCAGCAGCGTCAGCACGAACCTGTTCAACGCGCGCAACATCCTGCTGCTGATGGGCTTGCGAACGTCGCCGCGATCGCGGCGCGATCCAACCGCCAGCGTCAGCCAGCGTCAGCATGGCATGGCCAGCGTCAGCATCTCGCGGTCGCGAAGTTTCCAACCGGCCATCTTCGTGGGATCGGAGGAACCCACGGATGACGAATACCACGGATGAACACGGCGCACGTCCGCCCGTCCGCCGCATCCGTGGGCTGCCCGGTATCCGTGGGTCTTTCGTGGTCGTTCGTGATTTCCTTTCGCGCTATCGCGCCGGGGCACCCGTTCACGCTCCGCCATCCCCACGCCAGTGAGCAAGCCGCGTAGCGGTGCGGTCGTGACCGCGCCCACCCTCCGCCCCTCGCGCGACGTCGCACCAGCTTTTTGTCGGGGGATGCGGAGTCGGTTTTCTTCGCGCGGCGTTTTGGGCCGGCAGGGCGGCGCTGTCGCCGCTTTGCCACGGCGCTTTCGCTCCCTGGCTGGGGACGGTGGGCGTCGAAGCCACCCTTTTCGTCGCCGATTGCTCGTCGATGGCCAAGCGGGTATCGTGATTCGTGATGAACGACGTCACCCGCATCCTGTCGCAGATCGAATCCGGCGAACCACAAGCGGCCGGCAAACTCCTGCCGCTGGTATACGATGAGCTCCGTAAGCTGGCAGCCCAGAAGCTGGCTGGCGAAGCACCCGGCCAGACGCTCGGCGCGACCGCCTTGGTCCACGAGGCCTATTTGCGGTTGGTGGACGTCGAAAAGGTACAGCACTGGGATTCGCGGGGCCATTTTTTCGCGGCGGCGGCGGAAGCTATTCGAAGAATCCTCGTCGAGAACGCTCGCAAGAAGGGGCGTGTCAGGCACGGAGGCGGGCGAAAACGAGTCGACTTGGAGGAGGCAGCGTCACTTGCCGAACGACCTGGTGATGACATTCTCTCCCTGGACGAGGCATTGACCAGGTTTGCAATCCTTGAACCGGCCAAAGCGGAACTGGTTAGGCTCCGTTATTTCGCGGGTTTCTCCGTCGATGAAACGGCTGATCTGCTGGGCATCTCGCGCACAACTGCCAAGCGGTATTGGGCTTACGCTCGGGCGTGGCTTCTCGCGGAACTCTACGATCCCTAGAATCCCAGGAATTCTTGAAATTGTGTGGGCCTCCCAGGGCCGTTTCGTCGCATTGTTTTGTGGTAGGCGAAATCAGGGTATCCCAGATGAGCGAAAAACCAGGCGTCGATGCGATCTTCTGTGCGGCGATCGAGATTGAATCGGCGGATCAGCGGCAATCCTACCTCCACCAAGCGTGTGGCGAAGACCTGGAGCTCCGACGTCAGGTTGATCGTCTGCTTCAAGCTCACTTCCGTGGGGGGAGCATCGTCGACTCACCAGCCCACGCGATGGGCGCCACCATCGATCAGCCAATCGGCGAACGGCTCGGCACGCAGATCGGTCCCTACAAGCTGGTGCAGCAACTGGGCGAAGGGGGCATGGGCACCGTCTTCCTGGCGGAGCAAACCGAGCCGGTCAAGCGCCGCGTCGCGCTGAAGCTCATCAAGCCGGGCATGGACTCCGCCCAGATCTTGCGGCGCTTTGAGGCCGAACGCCAGGCGCTGGCCCTGATGGACCACTCGAACATCGCCAAGGTCCTCGACGCCGGCACGACGGCCGACGGCCGCCCCTACTTCGTGATGGAACTGGTCAAGGGCGTCCCGATCACCAAATACTGCGACGAATTGCGGCTCTCGCTCGCCGAGCGTCTGGCGCTCTTCGTGCCGGTCTGCCAGGCCATCCAGCACGCGCACCAGAAGGGGATCATCCACCGCGACATCAAGCCCACGAACGTCATGATCGCCATGCAGGACGGCAAGCCGGTGCCCAAGGTCAT
>DATLQY010000546.1:0-8010 GCA_035534975.1 Pirellulales bacterium | reverse complement strand
GATCCCGAACATGTCGCCGCTTACGGCACATCGCGCGGCGGCTTCCTCGCGGTCCACTTCGCGGCCGCCGATCGCCGCGTGCGGGCGGTGGCCGGTGTTTCGCCGGTCACGAACCTGTTAGCGCTCAGCGAGTTCTCCGGGACCAATGCTCGGGAGAAGGCGGAGCAGCTTTCGCTTGCCAACCAGGCCTCACGGCTGGCCGGATGCGCGGTGTGGGTCAGCATCGGCAACCATGACGAGCGCGTGAGCACGGATGACGCGATCGACTTCACCCGCGCCGTGGTCCGTGAAGCCGCGGCCAAGAGCCATGACCCCAAGGTCGTGATCCCGGTCGAGCTGGTGGTGGCGCCCGCCGCCGGTCATACGAAAATCGACCAGGCCCACGAGCTGTTGGCCGCGTGGATCGTCAAGCAGTTCGAGGGGCCCAGAGTACCGCGGGAATGAGCCGATTCGTACGTTAGGCATTTCTTTGCTACTTCAGGCGGGAAAAGCCGACCTGCGCACGTTGCGTGCGTGGCGGTATAATACCGCAGGGCCGCAAAGAGATTTGACCATGCTGACCATTCAAGTTGACATAGAAAAAGACCAGATCGCGCTGTTTTGCCGCCGGTGGCAGGTCCGGGAGATGGCTCTATTTGGCTCGGTGCTCCGCGAGGATTTTGGGCCCGATAGCGACGTCGATGTACTCGTCAGCTTCAGCGACACTGCGCAATGGGACTCCTGGGATGTACTGCGGGCGCGCGACGAATTGAGGGCCATCTTCGGACGGGATGTCGACCTGGTTGAAAAGCGAAATCTCACCAACCCTTTTCGACGGCACGCGATTTTGTCAACGAAGCAGGTCATCTATGCCGTCTGACGATCGCGACCCCGCATACCTCTGGGACATGTTGCAAGCCGCTTTTGAAGTGCAGCAGTTCGTCGCGGGGGAGAACCTCGATCAATACTTGCAAGACCGGAAATCACAGTTGGCGGTTGAACGTGCGATCGAGATCATCGGAGAAGCCGCAAGAAACATCTCGAAGACGTTTCAAGAAGCACATCCGGAAGTCCCGTGGGGGCCAATCATTGCCCAACGGCACGTGTTGGCACATGACTACGGTCGAATCGACCACGAGCGCATTTTTCGCGTCGCAACGGTCCATGTTCCTGAATTGGTGGCTATCTTGACGCCCCTCATTCCGCCCCTGCCGCCCGACATTTTGGACTGAGTCGAGCCCTTTCTTCGCTCCCTTGCGCCGCCCATCCGAGGGAGACGTCCTTGAGCGTTAACGATGTGCGCGTGACGTAGTCGTCGTCCATGCGAAGAAACGCTTCCGGCCCCGTGTTGCTGCGTCGCATTTATCGATTTTCCAGAATCAAGTGCCAAGCGTCTCGAAACTCGGCCTGTTCAGGCTTGCGCATCAAGGAGGCTCTGACGACCTTCCGCTTCGAATTCGGAGAGCTGTAGGTGATTTCTGCCAGCCGTTCGGAAGGCGCGACGTAAATCTCCGGCAAGTTCTTCAAGTCCTCGATCTTGTTTTTGAAACCAACGAATACCATGAAATGGTTGGCTCGACCAGACTTGACGTTTTCAACAGGCCAGCCCGTATCCCCCGCTGGGCCCTTGACATCTATCGTAACAGCGTCCCCCGCGTCCCGGACAACCACAATGTCTACTGACTTCCTATTCCCCAAAGTCAAATTGGCTTGCATCCCAAGCCGGTACAACGCAGAGAGCACATGAAATTCGGCTGCTAGATTAGTGTTGTACGGTTCGCCCATTATCAATCGTTCGTTTATTTGTTATTGGCCGCGTGGATCGTCTAGCAGTTCGAAGGGCCCAGAGTACCGCGCGAATGACAACGAAGCAGGTGATCTACTCCCTGGCTCCGCGCATCCAAAACCCGCCGTCCACCAACAGCGACGTTCCGGTGATGTAGTCGGCGTCGTCCGAACAGAGAAACGCGGCGGCCTTGCCGATATCGGACGGCGTTCCCAGCCGTCCCCAGGGGAGCTGCGGCCCCTGCTCGCGAATCGCGGCGTCGCCGAACGACTCGTGCTCGCCCGGCGTGTCGATCCAGCCTGGCTCGATCACGTTCACGTTGATCCGGTGCGGCAGGAGCTCGTTGGCGATCGTGAACGCCATGTTGACCAGGCCGCTCTTGCCCGCGTTGTAGGCCACGCTTCGCGCGAAAGGGATACGGTGGTGAACGCTGGAGATGAACACGATCTTGCCGCCGCCACCGCGCGCCACCATGTGCCGGGCCACGAGCTGGCTCATATGGAATCCGCCGAATAACACCCCTTCGAGCACCTGCTCGAATTTTTCGGGCGCGAACTCCAGGAACGGCGCCCGGAAGGAATACGCCGGGTTGCTCACGAAAACGTCGATTTGGCCCAAGGCATCGATGGCTGCCGCGACCACTTGTTCGCACGACGGCCGGGCGAAGACGTCGCCCGCGACCAGCTCGGCCTGGCGGCCCAGCGCGCGGATCTCCGCGACGACCGCTTCGGCCTGAGGCGTGCGCGTGCGATCGTTGACCGCGACGTCGGCGCCGGCCTTGGCCAGTTCGAGAGCGCAGCCATAGCCGATGCCGCGCGCCGCGCCGGTCACCAGGGCTTTTTTGCCGAGTAGATTCATTGCGTCATACCACCGATTCGTAAGGGGTTCGTGTCATCCTACCAATTTTGTTCGTTTGCAGCCGAAGCCCGCGTTACACCGAGACCCGCACCCAATGGATGCTCATCGCGTCGGGCGTGCCCGCGTAATGGGCCAACAGCACTCTTCCATCCGGCAACTGGCGGATGGCGGGGTGGCCAAAGCTCCATTTGCCCATGTCCTCCCAGTATTGCTTGAAGTCGATGTTCTCCAGGCCCTGCGACAGGGCCGCCCGTTCCTCATGGGTATGCACCAGCAGGCAGTCGTCCTCCGGCCAGGTCCGGCCGCCGTCGCCGCTGGACCAGAGCTTCATCGTGCCGGGCCGGTGGCGATCGACCACGAACGCCAACAGCCGGCCGTCGTCCAGCAACAGGGGCGCCGCAATCTGGCCCGGAATGGATGTCTCGACGGGCAACCGCTCGACCGTTAACTCGGAGGCCGTTTCGTCGATCGAGCCGTGACGGATGTGGACGTTCAAATCGCGTTTCCGTTGGAGATGGTGGGTCCAGAAAAGCGCCACGTACTCGCCCGGCCGCGCGCCGGCGCACAGCCGCTGGTCCCAATAGTAGACCTTGTGTTCGGGGTGCTGGGCCACAAGCACCGGTTCGGAATACGTCTCGCCTCCGTCGCGCGAGACGACGAGCCAGGCGGCGTGCCGGCCCGGCCGGAGATCGTCGAACTCCTTGAAACTCTCGAAGGCATGTGCCAGCGTCCCGTCGCGCCAGCGAATCGTCGGTCCCGTCGTGCCGCAGCCGGCCAGGCCCACCGTCGGCACTTGCCGCCACGCGCTCCACGACTCTCCCTCGTCGGTCGAAACGGCGCGGAGTTGGCGGCTGTGCAGAATTCCCTCGGTTACCGGGTCGAACAGCGGACGTTCGGGCTCGCTGCGATCGAACCAGGTGGCAAACAAGATCAACCGCCCCGGTGAGGCTTCGACGACTTCGCCCGCCGCAAGCGAGCCGGGCTTGCCGTCGAGCACGGTTTCGAAGCGAAACGGCAACTCCCGCCAGGTTGAGCCGCCGTCGCGCGAGCGACAGAAGAAAATCGTCGCCGTGGGGGCGTGCTTCGACGGCCCTACTTCGAAGCCGCACAAGATCGCGCCCGATTCGAGCGTCGAGAGACTGGTGAAAAACGCGATCCGCTCCTCCGCCGGACGGCGAGTCGCGTCGTAAACCAGGCCGCGAGCTTCAATTTTCATATTTCACCGGTTCGGTTTGCGCGCTGAAACGAGGAACTCGAACAATTCTTTCTTCGAAGTTCGCTTGCGAACGACCTTCGTGCTGACTTCGGAGAACCCAGCGGCCTTGAACAAGGCCGCGAAGATCGCTTCAACCGGGAGCATCACATCGTAAAACTTCGAGTTGCCCACGATGTAGTGAACCGCGCCACCAGGCTGCACGACTTGGAACAAGCTGCGAACGTGGCCAACCATGTCGCAAAAATAGCGATGCACGTAACGGGAGAGGAGCCCGCTTCGCTCGGCGATGCGGTCAAGCACTTCAGCAAATTGCCCGAACGGAATCGACACTTCCGCTTCGGGTTCCCATCGCGTCAAGTTGCTCGTGGCACATCCCCAGGTCCCGCCGATCGCTTTCCAATCGAGCTCACCTGCGGCGCGGGATTCGGCCAGGTAGCCAAGCCAATACATGTATGGCCGCAGTTCCCGGATATAGCTCATACGGTTCGGATAGGGCGGCGACGTAATCACGCACGAGTACCGGTTTGAATGTAGTTCGGACTTCAGGTCGCGGGCGTCGCAAAGGACGAAATCCGGCGAACCGGCGATTTCGGTCGCGCCCCCGGACATCACGGTAGCTGCCGAACGTTCCCAACTCTCCGCCACCGCGTCCTCCTCACTTTGGATGAGGGCCAGAATCGGTGGCACTTCCTTGCGTTTAAAAGACATCGACTGGTGGCCAAAGCTGACGTGTGCAACATCAATCATCGTCCGACAAAAGGCTACCAGCAGCAAATTGACGGAATTCGTTGGAAACTCCGTGGAGATCTGCTTGATTTGGGCCAATGCTCGCCCCAGGGCCAACAATGCTCGCTCATCCCACCATTTTTCGATCTGGTGGATTGGCGGTGTCCACGGACGTTGTGCGGCTAGGTTGACGATCGCGCCGGTCACCTGGCGAGCCAGATTGCGGCACAAATCAATCTGCGGAGGCGTGTAGCGGGCGCACTTTGCTCCGGCCAACCACAGCAGGAAAGGGTTGATATCCGTCGTAGTGCACGGGATGCCTCGTTCCGCGCAGACCAGAGCGGTCGTTCCGGTTCCACAAAACGGATCGAGCACGGTCGCACCGTCGTCGGCCTCGGCGTCGAGCAACTCCTCGACAAGATGAACCGAGTAGGCGGGCGTCAGCCGCAGCCAACCATAGCGCGACTTGGCAAGGTTTCCCTTGAAGGTCAAATGGTCGAGGCGGCCGACTAGGTTTTTCGTCATTCCGTCATGCTTTCATGCTTTCAGGAGTTGCGCTAGTACTGTTTCCAGTTCCAACTTGCATCGAGCGGAATTCCTCTCGAAAAAGCTCGCCAGGTCGTACCCCAGCACGTCGCGGCAAAAAACGTAGGTGCTGTCGGTTGGCTTGCCGCTCATCGTGCCGGTCAGCAGGAGCCATCTCGCCTGCGTGTAACGCTCCGCCAGGGCTTCATCGATTTGAGTGGAGAAAAGGAGGAGTACGGGAACGTATAGGTTGGCATAGGCGCTCGAGGCATTTGCAAGGTCCGCGTTCTGGCGCTTTGAGTCTTTGCTCTTGTAGCCCTGTCGCACTTCGAATACGACGCCCTTGATCTGCTTGCGCACGTTACCGGCCAGCAACAACGTTCTCCCCGCATCCACCGTCCACGCTCTCAATCGCTCCAGGTTCCGGGAGTCGGAAACGTCGGCAAATTCGATCCGTCCATCCAACGAGAGTGGGCGGGACTTACCGTTGGGGAGCGGGACGCGGTACGTCCAAGCCGCCTGCGCCTCGGAAAGCCCCAGGCAATCTTGCAACATCGTGTAAAAAACCCGTTGGCACCCAATACCGATCTGCCGATAAATCGAGGTCATTCCGCCGGCAGCCTTGTGCGCCGCATACATCAATTGCGAGTCCATTCCCATCCAGTTGTAAAACAGATCCTCACGGTAAATTCGCTGGAACTGATCCAGCGTCATGCCGCCCTTTCGTCCCTTTCCGAAACACGGTCGATAGTCCCAGCAAACGCGCAGTGCATCTACGATCAGCCGGTAGTAACGGTCGTCCTGCGATTCCGCCGAGACCGCTTCGTTCGCTCGCGCTCGGCTTCGTGCCATTGTTTCTTGGGTGAAGATGATCGGGTTCGGACCTTGTTCGCGCACCTGTTTTACGTCCCCGCCACCAAACGGTCCAGCCATCACGACGATTTCGCCAGGGCCTTGTCCGACACTCCCTCGCGGAAAACTCCGGGCGATTTGAGCGACTCGATAGCACCCCAGGACGCTAAACTTGGCGCAGGCCGCAAGGTTTGACTCGTCGCGGGAACATCGATCGTCGAAATACCCTGCCGGGACCATATACGGCTAGCGGCGCTTGCCCGCCGCGCGATTACGCGTCATTCGCGCGGGTCGTTTTGCCGATGATTCCACATAGTCCGTTGGTTTTGAATCGGAGGGAGTTTCCATGAAAGCCTTGGGAATCGTATTGGCGGTTGGGTTGGCGTCCTGGGCCTGCGACGTTCAGGCCGGTATACGGCACTGCGACCATTGCGGATGCCGCCGGAACTGCAAGAAGTATTGCCGCCTTGTTTGTGGCACGAAAACGGAAACGAAGACCGAGTACTCCTGCGAACGCGAGGATTTCTGCGTTCCTGGTCCCAGCCAAAAGTGCGGCGTCAAGTGCGAACGCGACTGCAACGGACACATCCACCGCAGCACGATTTGGAAGCCGACCTGCGCCAAGGTCCGCACACGGACAAATCTGGTCAAGAAGGAAGTCAAGAAGGAAGTGCCCGACTACAAGTGGGTCGTCGAGGAAATCTGCCGCGGCTGCGGACATTGCGTGTCGCGCACTGAACAGGCGGAAGCTCCCTTCAAGGCCGACATGGACGACGACTCCGATCTCGCGCCGGCCAGCGATCAGGTCGCGCCCGGGCCGGATGTTGACGATCCGGTGCCCACCGACGAGCCTACGCCGGCTGATGAACCGACGCCGGCTGACGAAGCCGAGCCAACCGACGAAGCCGGTCCGGACGCTGACGAGGCGGAGTCGGCCGACCGCGAAGCGCCCCAAACTCAATCGCGCCGTGCGCCGCGGCTCTTGCAAGTGCTGTTGAACGTGAAATGAAGACCCCATGAGTACGCACGCTCCCGGTTCCGCGGCCCGGCCGCGCGTGGTGGCTGACGAGCCATTGGCCGCGACGATCCTCGAGCTCGCCGCCGATGCCATCGACTGGCTTCCTTGGACGCTGGCCCGCGACGGCGCGAGCGAGCCGGTCGATGGCCTGTATACTTACGGGCACCCTACGGTTGACGGGCCGCTGCTCGACCGTCTGCCTGGCGTGCGAGTCATCAGCAATTACGGGGTCGGCGTCGATCACATCGACCTGGCCGCCGCCCAAGCCCGCGGCATCCCCGTGGGCAACACTCCGGGCGTGCTCGACGGCGCCACGGCCGACATGGGCTTTGCGCTGCTCCTGGCCGCCGCGCGGCGCGTGGTCGAGGGCGACCGTTACGCGCGTTCTCGGCAGTTCACGGTCTACGATCCCGGCTACATGCTCGGCCGCGAGGTCCACTCGAGCACGCTGGGCATCGTCGGGCTGGGTCGGATCGGTTACCAGCTTGCGCGGCGCGCGCGCGGCTTCGACATGAACGTGCTCTATTGCAACCGCCGTCGAAGGCCCGACATCGAGGCCGAATGGGGCGTGCGTCACACGTCGTTCGACGACCTGCTGGCCCAGTCCGACTACGTGATCCTGTCGTGTCCCTTGACGACCGAAACGCGCGGGCTGATCGACAGCCGGGCGTTTTCGCGAATGAAATCGACCGCCGTGCTCGTGAACATTGCCCGCGGGCCGGTCGTCGACACCCTTGCGCTGGTCGCCGCTTTGCAAGCCGGCCTGATCGCCGCCGCCGCGCTCGACGTCACCGACCCCGAACCCCTGCCTCGCGACCACGCGCTCTTGTCATTGTCGAACGTGGTCATCGCGCCGCACCTGGGCAGCGCCACCGAGCAGACTCGCCGCCGCATGGCCGAAATGTCGATCGAGAACCTGCTCGCGGGGTTGGCGCGTAAGCCGCTGCCCTGGCGGGTGGCATAGCCTATGTCAGCGGACCTGCCGCCCTGCCGAAGGCAGGGTCCCGATGGCAGCGCGTGATAAAGGCCAGGCGTTGGTGGACAGCACAA
>DATLQY010000545.1:0-7110 GCA_035534975.1 Pirellulales bacterium | reverse complement strand
TACTATGCAAATTCCGTTTTAAGGGTATCTAGCCGTCCGCATCGCACTTTGTTTGGGCACCCCGAGTCTCTTTTTGTCGTGCTTATGTTCACTTGGGGAATTCTCTGGTTCGTTGATACTCTGGTGCGTCCAAGACAGGAGACATTGGTTGCTGCCTCGCTCTTCCTCATTTTTCTCTATCTGTTCATTGAGCCGCTTGCCCATGTCCCATGAGTGACCTTGGCGGCTTTTAGGGCCCCGTCAAGTCGCTTAAAGAGCGCCTTGGGGAAGGTGGTCACTCACCCAACGTCGACTTTCTTCTCAGAATGTGGTGATAATGCTGGGCAAAGCGGTGGGCTTCGTCGCGGACGTACTGCAAGAGCCGTAGCGCGTAAGCGTGGCGGCTGAGCCGTAATGGACCGTCGACGCCGGCCTGGTAGATCTCCTCCTCGCGCTTGGCCAATGCGAGGACGGTCGGCGGCGTCAGCCCCAGTTCGCGGAAGGCGGCCAGCCCGGCGTTCAATTGTCCCTTGCCGCCGTCGATCAGCAGGATGTCGGGAAAAGTTTCGCCCTCGGCATCGAGCCGCTGGAACCGCCGGCCCACCACCTCGTGGATGGCGCGGACGTCGTCGACTCCGGCGACGCCGCGAATCTTGTAGCGCTTGTAGCCGGGCTTGAACGGTAGTCCATCGATGAACTGCACCAGGCTGGCGACGGTTTCGTCGCCCCCCAGGTGCGCGATGTCGCACCCTTCGATCGTACGCGGCTGCTTTTCGAGCTTGAGCACTTTCTTCAGACCGGCGAGGCCCTTCTTGGGATCGACGTAGAACACCTCCGGTTGAGCATGGGTATCGAGTTCGCCACGCTCGTCGAGCGTTTCGAGCATGCGAATCTCGTCGCGGAGCCGGGCCGCTTGCTCGAACCGCAGCGCCTGGGCCGCGGTGGCCATTTCCGCGCGCATCTCCTTCAGCAACGTCTTTTTGTTCCCTTCCAGGAACATCCGCAGCCGGGCGATGTCGCGACGGTACTCTTCCTTCGAGATTCGCAGGTTGCAAGGTGCGGTACACTGGTTGATGCTGGCCAAAAGGCAGGGACGGAACCAGCGCCACTTTTCGTCCCCTTCTTCGATGTCGAGACTGCACGTGCGGAACTTGAAAATCTTCTGCAGGACCTGGATCGCTCCGCGCAGGCCGCTGGCGCTGGCGAACGGACCGTAGAGCCTGGTGCCCCGCTCCTGCGGCTTGCGTGTGAACTCGACTCGCGGGAAATCCTCGCGAGTGAAGATTTCCAGGTACGGAAACGTCTTGTCGTCCTTGAGATCCTGGTTGTACTTGGGTTGGACGTCCTTGATCAGCCGGGCTTCGACGAGGAGCGCATCGACCTCGCTTTCGGCCTCGATGAAGTCGATGTCGCAAACTTCACGGACCAGTTCCGCCGTGCGTCGGTCATCGGCGGCGGCCTTGAGAAAGTAACTGCCGGCCCTGGCCCGCAGGCTTTTGGCCTTGCCGACGTAGATCACGCGGCCGGCCGAATCCTTCATCAGGTACACGCCCGGCGTTTGCGGGAACTCACGGACCTTGGCCGCCGCCCGGCGGAACCCGATCTGCATGCGGGCGAGATGGTCGTCGTCGGGAGTTTCCGCGTCAGGGGTGGAAGGGAGTTCAGGATCGTTCATGTCGAGTGGTCGCCATCATTTCACCCTGTCAGCCAGCTCGAACAAATCCCGCTGCAACTTTTCGAGCCGCTCGGTCAAATCGGCCTTGGCGGCCTCCAGATCGGCCAAGAGCTCCGGCGGCTCGTAAGTGAACATATAGAATTTTACCTTCGGTTCGGTCCCCGAGGGACGCACCGCCACGTAATTTCCCTCCGCCGCCAGGTCGAAGATCAGCATGTCTCCCTTGGGTCCATCCAGTTTCCGGCTGCCCGACGGGCCGAGCACGACCAGGTTCTGGTAGTCGCGCGTTTCGCGGACCTTCATCCCCGCCAACTGTTTGGGCGGCGATTCGCGGAAGTTGGCCATGAGCGACCGCATGCGCACCATTCCCTCGCTGCCGGGCATGGTTTTCGATACGGTCCGTTCGGAGTGACAACCGTGTTGCCAATACAATGAGTCGAGCTTCTGGTGCAGCGTCTGCCCGGCCGCCTTGGCTCGCGCCGCCAACTCGGCCACCAGCATCGCGGCCACCGTCGCGTCTTTGTCGCGGGTGTAGGTGCCCGCCATGAAACCGTGCGATTCCTCGGCGCCCAGGACGAAATGCTCCGGACCGACTTCGTCGACCAGGCCGGCGATCCACTTGAAGCCGACTTGAAGATTGCCGTAGGTCTTCACGCCGTACGAGTCGGCGATGCGGCGGATCATCTCGGTCGTGACGAGCGTCTTGACCAGGTAATCGCCCGCCGAGAGGCTGCCGGCGTATTTCCGTCCTTCGAGCAGCGACTCGGCCAAGAGGCACCCGATCTGGTTGCCGGTGAACATCCGCCACGGGCCGCCGGCGGTGACCGCGGCGGCGCAACCCAGGCGATCGGCGTCAGGATCGGTCGAGAGAATCAGGTCGGCGCCGATTTGCTCGGCCCTCGCGATGATCGAATCGAACGTGGCGGGGTTCTCCGGGTTCGCGACGTGGTCGGGAACGTTGGGAAAGTCGCCGTTGGGCTCCGCGTGCGGCGCGAACACTTCGACGTCGCCAAAGCCCACCGAGGCCAGCACGGGACAAACGCTCGACGCGCCGACGCCGTGCATGGGTGAGTAGATGATCTTCAATTGCCGCGAGCCCGGCCTGCTCTGGGCCCGGACGCAGCGTTGGAATTCGGCATCAATCTCCTGCTGACAATAAACCACGTCGCCCCGCGCCAAGGCGTCGGCAAAGGGGACGCGGGCGATCTCGCCGGCGGCCATCACGCGCTGGATCACCCCTTGATCGTGTGGCGGCAGCAGTTGGCCGCCGGTCGACCAGTAGGCTTTGACCGCGTTGTCGCTGGGCGGGTTATGGCTGGCCGTGACCATGATGCCGCAAGCGCACCGTTTGTGGCGCACGGCGCACGACAGCTCCGGCGTGCTGCGGTAGCCGTCGAGAAAATAGACCTTGAAGCCGTTGGCCACCATGACCTCGCCGCACAATTCGGCGAAGTGGCGCGATCGGTGGCGTGTGTCGTAGGCGATGGCACACGCCGGCGCCGTGCCCGGCGGGTGCTGTTGCTTGACGTATTCGGCCAGTCCCTGGGCGCTTTCGCCGATGGTGCGGTCGTTGATCGCGTTGGTGCCGATAGGGTACATCTTGCCGCGCCGGCCGCCGGTGCCGAAGGGGATCACGGTCCAGAAGACGTCGTCGAGCTCCTTCCATTTTCCTTGGGCCACGTGCTCGGCGACCTCGCCCGCGTATTGGGCGTAACGCGGCTCCGTGAGCCAGGCACGAATGTTGCCGGCCGCGGAGGCCGTAAGCTGCTTCTTTTCGACGGCCCTTTGAATCCGTTCGAGCGTGGCCTGGGAATCCGGCGAGGCGACCGATTTCGACATGCGTGTAACCCACCCTGGTTGAAATCGCTTGTTAGGGTGGGCACCGCCCACCGGCGTCTGAATCCGGTCCATTGTGACGGACAAACGCGGTACGGAAAAGGGCTACTCGTCCGCCGCGTGCTGATCTATGTTATACCGCACGAGGGGAGATATACTTCCACCATGGCCGAACCGATCATCAGCGTGTCAGGGCTGCGTGGCGTCGTGGGCGCAAGCCTGACGCCGGACGTGGCCCGGCGTTACGTGCTGGCTTTCATCCAAATCGCGCCACCGGGGTCGATCGTCGTCACGCGCGACGGACGTGCCAGCGGCCCGGAACTGGCCGAGGTGGTCTGCGAAGCGGTGCAGGCCTCCGCGCGCACGGCGATCGACGCGGGGGTGGCCGCCACGCCGACCACCGGCGTGTTGGTTCGGCAGCTTTCGTCCGCCGGCGGCATTCAGATTTCGGCCAGCCACAACCCGGCCGAGTACAACGGCCTCAAGCTTTTTTCCGACGAAGGGCGGGTGCTCACGGCCGACGTCGGCCAGCGGGTGCTCACTGGCTACCGCTCCGCCGTCGTCGTGCCGCGGCAGGAAGGCCAACGCGAACGATGCGCCGACACGCTGTCTCGGCACGCCCAACTCGTGATGGCCAGCGTCGACGTCGAGCGCATCCGCCGTCGGAAGTTCAGGGTGCTGCTCGACTCGAACCACGGCGCGGGCAGCCTGCTTGGGAAGCGACTCTTGGAGGAATTGGGGTGTGAGCTGACGCTCCTGGGCGGCACACCGGATGGGCAGTTCGAACACACGCCCGAACCCACGGCCGAGAACCTGGCGGGCGTTCTGCCGCACGTCAGGGCCCGGGGCGCCGACGTCGGCTTTTGTCAGGACCCGGACGCCGACCGCCTTGCGGTGATCGACGAGCGTGGGCGCTATCTTGGCGAGGAATACACGCTGGCGATTTGTGTCGAACACATGTTGCGGAGCGATCCGGGGCCGGTGGTCACGAATTGCTCGACCAGCCGCATGACCGAGGACCTGGCGACGAAATACAAAGTGCCTTTCTTTCGCTCGGCGGTCGGCGAGGCCAACGTGGTTGAAACGATGGAGACCTACGACGCCGTGCTTGGCGGCGAGGGGAACGGCGGGGTGATCGATCCGCGCGTCGGTTACGTGCGAGACAGCTTCGTGGGCATGGCGCTGGTACTCGACGGCATGGCCGCCCGCGGGCTGCCGGTGAGCGAATTGGCCGACGAATTGCCCCGCTACGAGATCGTGAAGACGAAGCTTCAACTGGCCACCGAACGTGTGCCCGCCGCGCTCGCCGCGTTGGCGCGTCATTTCGCCGCTGCCGAACAGGGCTGGCTCGACGGGTTGCGGCTCGATTGGCGTGACAAGTGGCTCCTGGTGCGGGCCAGCAATACCGAGCCCATCGTGCGGGCGATCGCCGAGGCGCCTACGGCCGCGGAGGCGGCGAGGCTTTGCGACGAGGCGGCGGCGGTGATGAAAAAATCGTAGTCTTTTGCACGCAAGGCGATTTAGTCGACGCGGCACGAGCCCCCGATCTTGGGGCGTTTCTTGTTGTTGGCCGAGGGCAGCTTGCCGGCGCCACCCTGACATGCTTGCGCGACGGCCGGTATACTTTGGGGTATCTTTGTGCTCCGTCTGGCGGCGTTGAGGTATAACCATGGGAAGGTATAATCTCAAAAAAAGCGCATCACGGCCGGACATAGTGTGCGGTTTTGATACGCTTTCGCGATCGCTTCCGCCGACAACTTCCTCAACCTCCCATCCCCCTCGCAGCACTCCCGGCCGTTCCCTCTCGCCGTCCGTAAGCGTGCGCCAGACGATTTCATAGACCCACTTCGGCTCATTGATGTACCGGGTGCGATGGCCGCCGGTATCACCACTCCAGGGGGCGTTTGAACTGTTAGTGTGAGAACCGTACCGGCTTCGGCGAAGTTTTACATGGCGTTGGGCGCAAGTCCTTCCGGAGCAAGGAATTCGAAATGCGCCAATTGGCGCATCCCGAAATGAGACGGCCGCGAGGACACTGGCATCGGAGAAGGCCCGGCCAAGCAAACTCCCACTCCTATCCGCGCCGCGCATCAATGACGGCCCGGCGACGCGCGAAACTACAAGACACCGGCATCGCAGGAACACTAATCCGCGCTCATCGTCGCTAATACGAGGATCAGAATTAGTGTGGATTAGTGTCGATGAGTGTTCCCATCTCCTGATCTTCCCGCGGGCTTCAAGATGGTGCCGTCTTCATAGATGATCGTGGTCCGCTCGTTGGCGGGCGTGGTCACCTTATCGCACCAGCCGAGCGTGGGGTCGTAGGCGTAGCTGCTGCGCAGGCCCTTGGGCGTGATATGGGCGATCAGCTTGTGTTCACCGTCGTAGCGGAAGTTGGTCTGGGCGCCGTCGGGCGCGGTGTGGCTGGCAAGGTTGCCGCTGCCGTCCACCGAGAAAGTCGTGATCCGGCCCCCCACGTCGATAATATGGCGAATGTGGCTCGAGCCATCGTACGAGTACGTCAGGCGGCGGCTGAACGGATCGAGCACCTTGGTCACGCGGCCGCCCCCGTCGTACAAAAGCGTGTAGCGCTGGCTGGCGAGGGTTTGCATGCGGGACAATTGCCCGCCGGAGCTGTAGCGGTACGAGAAGCCGTCGGGCTGGGTCTCGGTGTAGGTGCCGTCGGAATTTTGCACCAGCGAGTTGGTGATTCCGGCGGCGGGCACGTACAGCCCGGCCGAGCTTTTGTTGTAGAAGCGGTAGATCGAGCCCGCGCTGTCGGTGATCTGGGCGGTGGCGCCGCCGATGACGACGAGCTGCCGCTTGTGCGCCCCTTGCCAGCCGTAGCCGTACTCGGTTTGCAGGGCCGTTTTCGAGCAGTAGGTGAGGAATGGGTCGGGGCTGTAGGGCCCGGCGTCGGGCAGCACGATCTGCAAGGCCATGATGCCGTTGAGGATGTTCACATGGCCGGGGCCGTGGTTGAGGCCGGGGATGCTGGGCATGGAGCCGTGCGACGCGATCCTGAGTTTCGGCCAGGATGCCGCCCGAGTAGATGGCCCTGGGCGGGCTTCCGCCCCCGCAGCCGCTGCAGCCGCAGCCGCAGGCATTGCCGCCGGTGGGCGCGGTATTCACGCCGGCGACGGTCGAGCCAAGCGGGCAGGAGGGGATCAACGTGAAGCCGGAGCAGCCCCACGTCAGTTTCGCTTCACCTGCAATGGTTTACGTTCGATTAAGCGCGCAGCAGCGCCGGCAATCGAAAACTACCCGAACACCCCATTTTACCTGCGGACTGTGGATGTCTTTAATCTGCCTTAATCTGCCTGAACGGTCCAAGACCACTGAGCGATCCCCCATACGGAGGAGGTATCATGACCGATTGCAGGTAAAGCATCACCCACCCGGTTCCGAACGGGCTCATCGCCCCGGAGGCCAGGGAATTGTAACTGAAGACGGGCGTGGGCGCCAGCGCGTCGACGGTGGGGACGGCGTATTGCCGCAGCAGGTTGCCGTCGCTGCCGTCCCAGATTTCGAGAAAGCCGGGGGTGGTGTTTCTGAGATGAGCTGGGACACCTGTTGCAACAGGTCGTTGACGCTCGCATGAGAAAGGGCTGTGCCCGATG
>DATLQY010000544.1:0-3352 GCA_035534975.1 Pirellulales bacterium | reverse complement strand
GAGTTGCCCGTCCAGACTGAATACCGGGGCGCCAAGGGATTCTGGCGCGTTGAGAGCAAGTGTCTCCTCTCCCGTCGACGCATCATGCACCCGTACGATTCCGTCGGCACAGGCGACGGTAATGCGAGTGCCGTCCGGGCAAAACACAGGTCGAGACACGACCTCTGGTCCCTTCAGAACGAGTGCCTCTTCGCCCGTCACTCCGTCGTACACACGCACGACTCCGTCGACACCCGTGAGCGCGACGCGCGTGCCTGCTGGGTCGAACGCGGGCGCATTGAAGAACGGCGGTCGCGCAAGCACCTTGAATCCCTTGAGAACGAGCGTCTCCTGTCCGGTCCTTACGTCGTACAGCCGCGCCGCTCCGTCCGCATCGAGAGTGGCGATGCGCATGCCGTCGGGGCTGAATACGGCCACAAGTCCGGGGAACGAAAACAGCTCCGTGTGACACTGTCCGTTGAGGTAATACCACTCCCAACCGCGCAGCTCCGCCTTGCACTCCTCCAGTCGCTCCTTCGCCTGCACGATGTCGTTTTCACGGAGTGCCACGTCCGCCAAGAAAATGCTGTGCGAATAGGCCGTCTGATCGACGAGCGCAAGTGCTTCCTCAGCCTTCCGATTCGCGTCTTCCGCTTTTCCCCGTTCGATTTCCTCGGCCTTCTGGGCCGCCTCGGCGAGGCCCAGCCCCTTTTCCGCCTTCTTCCGCTCCTTCTCCTCGCGCAGGCGCGCCGCGGTCTCCGACTGGTACGCGCGCTCGAGTTCGCTGTGATAAAATACGCCGACTACGAGCCCGACAAGGGAGAGCGCGGCCACGCCGCTAACTAGCAGCAACCCCGCGACCGCCGGCCGCCGTTTGACCCAGCGCACCGCCCGCTCCCACCGCGCCGCCGGCCGCGCGTGGATCGCCTCGCCGTTCAACCACCGCCGTAGGTCGCCATTGAGCTCGTCCGCCGTGGCATAGCGCATCGCCGGCTCTTTCGCCATCGCCTTGAGGCAGATCGTCTCCAAGTCGCGCGGGATGCGGTCGTTCAAGCTGCGCAGCGGTCGCGGATCGTCGTGCAGCACCTGGTGCAGCAGCATTCGCGACGTGCCGCGGAACGGCAGCTCGCCCGTCAGCAGTTGGTAGAGCACCACGCCCAGGCTGTACACGTCGCTTCGGCCGTCCACCTTGTGTCCCTCGCCGCGCGCTTGTTCGGGCGACATGTACGCCGGCGTTCCAAGCACCTGTCCTTCGACGGTCATGGTGATCTCGCCGGCCTCGCGCTTCGCCACGCCGAAGTCCATGACGCATGGGGCGCCATCGTCGCCGACCATGATGTTTGAGGGCTTTATGTCGCGATGGACCACGCCATTCGCGTGGGCGTATTCCAAGGCTTCGGCCACCGTGGCGAGCATCTCGGCGGCCGCGCGGAAGCCCAGCCGCCGTGCCGACATGACATCGGCCAAAGTCACGCCATGTACGAAATCGCAGACGAGGTAAGGAACGCCCTTCGCCTGACCCACTTCATGCACCGACACGATGGACGGGTGGCGAAGCTGGGCGACGCTACGGGCTTCGCGAAGAAAGCGTTCGAGTTCCTGCGGACCGGCGAGGTTCCCAGCGCGCGGGACCTTGACGGCGACGATGCGGTCTAGCTCGGAGTCGCGGGCTTTGTACACCGTGCCGAAAGCGCCCTGCCCCACGGTGTCGAGCAGTTCGAAGTTGCCAAGCTTCTGGCCAGCGTTGGGTTCCCAACTGGCGGTGGATTCCAGCTCGCGGCGAAAGCTCGACCCGCACGCGGGACAGGCGATCTCCTCACGCGGGTTTGCGTTCACCACCTCAATCGGGTTGCGGCAATGGGGGCAGAGAATGTGCATGGACGACGCACGACATTAAAGTCCGCGATGGGGCCTTGGGTCGATTATCGTGTTCCACGCGGAGCCGTGCAACGGGTGCCCCTGTCCAAAGTAATTATGGGCCCGCCGATTGGTCATGGCCAAGTTCCGGGTTCGTCAGCGGCGGTTGTCCCGGACCTCGCACGCGTAGGATTCGCACTTCGTCGCCGGCGATCGTGAAGATCTTCCCTGCGGAATTCCACGTTTAGCGCGGAACTCTCGCGAAAAGTCCTACCATGGAACGCCGCGGTCCCCGGCTTTCATCGCATCCAGGGCTTAGCGGAGCGCCGCGACGGTCTCATCGTACTCCGCCGGCGAAGAATGGGATGCGCGCCAAATATCGAGGGCTTGTTCGGGCGAAAGGTCGGTCTCTCCCTGATCGAGTCGCTCGGCGATGAACCGATGGAAACTGCTGAGCTCACTTGCAATTTCGGTCGACATGGTATTTCCTCCTGTACCACTCTAACGCGATCGTTCGAGACAGGCAACACTCATCCACTCCATGACAGTCCATGAAAGCCCGGCGGATTTGCGTGGGGGAATGAAGGCGAGTTCGAAGGCTGCTCAATTGGCGGTCGATAGCTGCTTCCGTTTCGGCGCGCCGCGTCGGGATTTACGGAACTGCGTAGCCCGCGGGGGAATCGTCGCGTTCATCCCTCATCCTTCATCCCTCATCCTTCCCTTAAAAACGCCTCGATCCGCTCGAAACCGGCCCGCAGGTTTTCGAGACTGGTGGCGAACGAGAGCCGAGCGTAGCCCTCGGCCCCAAAGGCCGAACCCATGACCGTGGCGACGTTCCGCTGGGCCAGTAACTCCAGGCACCACTGGGTCGAGTCGTTGACCTCACGGCCGCCGTACTTGCGGCCCAGGTGCTTTTGGATGTTGATGAAGGCGTAGAAAGCGCCCCCCATCTCGGCGCAGGTCAAGTCCGGTAGCTCGGCGATTCGCCGGCGCACGAACTCGCGCCGCTTGGCGAACTCGGCGAGCATTTCGTCAACGCACTCTTGCGGGCCTTCCAGGGCGGCCAGCGCCGCGTACTGGCTGACGCTCGACGGGTTCGAGGTTTCCTGGCTCTGCAAACTATCCATGGCCTTGGCGATATTGGCCGGCGACAAGGTCCAGCCGATCCGCCAACCGGTCATGGCATATGCCTTGCTCACGCCGTTGATCGTGATCGTTCGTTCGGCGAGACCCGGCCGCACCGTGCCGAAGCTGGCGAAGCGGTTACCGCCGTAGATCAGCCGTTCGTAGATCTCGTCGGCCACAACCAACAGATTCTTCTCGATCGCAACGTCGGCCAGCGCGCCCAGCTCGTCGGGCGAATACATGCTTCCGGTTGGGTTTGAGGGGGAACAGATCAAGAGAATCTTGGTCCGCGGCGTGACCGCGGCGCGAAGTTGGGCCGGCGAAAGCTTGAAATCGTCGGCTTCTCGCGTGGGTACGATCACCGGCCTGGCCCCGGTGAGCTTGACCAATT
>DATLQY010000543.1:0-3570 GCA_035534975.1 Pirellulales bacterium | reverse complement strand
GCGGGCAACTCGCAAAGAACCCTAGACGTTTTGATGGACGCAAGATCACCGATCATTGACCGCCGCTCGGGGAGTGCCACCAAAGCGTCGATTCTTTCCGTTCAGTCCACTCCAAGATTTAGCGGGAAATCATTTTCCCGGAGCCGAAAGGGCAACCCGCCCGGCTATCGCGACGACAATTGAAGGCGGCCATCCTCTTCCGGACACCGGCAAGCAGCGTAAAGCGTTTCCATGAAATGGGTTAGGTCACGCTGGCCTGCAACATCCATTCGAGGGCCGTACGACTGGCAGCGCGCCGACCGCCGTGAGGTGCATCCGCAGCGGCGCCGACCCGACCATTCAGCCGTCAAGGAGATCATGCTTTGGGTCATTCCAGGGCGAGACCGTGCGCGCCTGTCGCGCCGCGCCCGCTCGCTCAATTTAGCCGCGCCAAGCTGAACCTCTCCAGCGGCGCCTTTGACCAAGCAGGAAAGGGTGGAACCCAAACCACGAGGCGGGTGCCGGCTCGCGCGACTGCAAGTGCTGTATCTTTCCCCGGCCCCATCCAGCGGCTAGATTATGCCTTTCCAATCCACCGTCGAGCCCCCCAACCCAGCGATCCATGCCGGCGCCGCCGATCATTCGTGAGCTGGTCGAGCACTTCGAGCGAAATCGCGAGTCGTACCTGGCGGCGGGCTATAACGAAACCCAAATCCGCCGCGAGTTTCTCGATCCCTGCTTCAAGGCCCTCGGCTGGGACATCGACAATGAACAACGCCTCGCCGAGGCCTACAAGGACGTCGTCCACGAAGACGCCATCAAAGTCGGCGTCGCCACCAAGGCGCCCGACTACTGCTTCCGCATCGGCGGCCGGCGGATCTACTTCCTCGAGGCCAAGAAACCCGCCGTCAAGATACACGACGATCCCGTGCCCGCTTTCCAGCTCCGCCGCTACGCTTGGAGCAGCAAGCTGCCGCTGTCGGTGCTCTCGAATTTCGAGTCGCTGGCCGTTTACGACTGCCGTATCAAGCCCGACAAGAGAGACAAGGCCTCCGTCGCCCGGGTCATGCTCCTGAACTACAAGGAGTACGACCAGCGCTGGAACGAACTGGCGGGCATTTTTTCACGCGATGCGGTGCTCAAGGGCTCGTTCGACCGCTACGCCGAGAGCACGAAGCTCAAACGGGGCACGGGCGAGGTCGACGAGGCCTTCTTGAAGGAGATCGAGTCGTGGCGCGGCCTGTTTCCGGTTTGCGCCGTGCCGGCCAAGGAAGGCGCTAAGATCACGGAGAACGTCGTCCATCGCACGAGTTTGACCGAGCAACTCGAATCGGAGAAGAACCCGGAATCGAAGACGCGACTGCAACGCGATATCGACGCGACGGACCGCCGGATCGACAAGTTGGTGTACGAGCTCTACGGCCTGACGGAAGCGGAAATCGCCGTCGTTGAAGATACGGCGATCGCCTAAGAGCTCAGCCGTGTTCCGGGCAACGACGATGGCGATGGGCGCGGCTTGTCGAACTTATTATTGAACAGGATTGCAGAATTGACAGGATGGGATTCGGGACGATCGCGAGCGCCGTGTCCCAATCCGGTTGATCAGGAGTCAGGAGGAACGAGGAAGATCTCACGCAAAGGCGCAAAGTCGCCGAGACATATTTCTTGCTTTGCGTCTTGGCGGCTTTGCGTGAACCTCCCCTTCCATCCGACTCGGGGCCGAGCCGCTGATTCTGATTTACGACACGGTCGGTGAAGGGATGAAGGGATCGGCCCGACGATCAAGAGCGGCACGGATTTCCGCGATCAGTATTGGCCCGCCAGTTCTTTGAACAGAAGCAAACAAAGGAAACGAAGGAGAACACGAAAAGCAGGGGTCGTTCAACGTTCCTTGGCGTCTTTGTTGGCTTCGTTTGCTTCTGTTCAAACTCGCACCGTGCGGCCGCCGGGCCATCGGAGAATGTGGACGGGCGCGACGCGTGGAGGAGGAAGACCATCCACAGATTGAACAGATTTCACAGATTTGTGTTCCGAATCTGTGGAATCTGCGAAATCTGTGGATACCCCTATTGTTCTTCGCGGCGTTGGACGTCTCCGTCCGTTTTTCGTTTATTTCGCCCTGTCCTTCGCCTGTCCACCCATCGCGTCGAGCTCCAATTGCAGCATTTTCAACAGCGCTTGCAGGAAGGCGACGATCATCGGCCCGACGACGATGCCGATCGGGCCCATCGCCTTGACTCCACCCAGCACGCTCAGCAGGGCCAACAAGGGGTGCAGGTTCGATTGGCCCTGCAAGACCAACGGCTTGATCAGGTTGTCAGCCATCGAGACCACCACCGCGCCGTAGACGGCCAGCGCGATGGCCGCCGTGGTCCGCCCTTCCAGAAACAGCCAGAGGCAGCAGGGAAGCCAGATGGCCGTCGCGCCGATGAACGGGATCAAGGCGAAGAGCATCGTCAGCATCGTCAACAGCGCCACCGACCCGAGGCCGGCGAAGAAGTAGCCCGCCCCGGCGAGCAAACCTTGCACCAGGGCCGACAACAGCGTGGCGACGACCACCGCCCGGCTGACCGTGGCGAATTCGGTGAGGAGCTGCTCCTCGTAACGGTCGTCCAAAGGGGAAAGCCGCATGAGGGTCTTGAGCATCGAGTGCCCATCGGCCAGAAAATAATAAAGAGCGAGGATCATCACGCCGAGGCCGACCAGGAGGTCGGGCAGCACGTCGCCGGCGTACTTGGCGCCGCCCAACGCCATCGAGTCGGCGAAGCCCCTGGCCCTCTCGCGCAGCGTGGCCAGTTGTTCCTCGGTCGGGTTCGCCTGCCGTTTGAACCAGCTTCGCACCGGGCCGCCGAGCAGATCGCCTGAAAGCCGCTCGAGACCCATGCGCGCCGCGGCCACCCCCGCCACAAGTTTTGCTTCGTCGGTTTCCTCCGGGTCAAGAGCTGCGACCGCGTCGTGAAGTTCTCGTGCGTGCTTCTCGACCTGGGCCAGGTCGCCGCACTCGATCCACGCGGGCGACGTTTCCCACGACCGGCCCCGCTCGTCGGAAAGGATCAGCGGTCGCAGGAGGGACGCACGCTGGTCGAGTTGACCGATGATATCCGGCCGCGAGGCACGGCCGCCCGCCGCCAGCGTCCGCAGTTGTTCATCGATTTGTTCGAGCTCATCGTCGACCGCTGTGGGAGGCAATTCCAGTCCCAATTTCTCGCGGAGCGACGTACACTTTCGTTTGATCGACGCGGAGTTCCAATCGCGGGCCATAGCCCCCGCCTCAAAAGCCGCTTGCACCAGAATTCCCAGCATCGGCAGCAGCACGATCGCCAGGATCGCCAGCGTGGTCAGTCCCGCCGCCAATCGCTCGCGTCCCCGGCAACGGCCGGCGATCCAGCGGTGGACCGGGCGGAACATCACGACCAGCAGAACCGCCAGGAACAGCGGCAAGAGGAAGCTCGACATCACGCGAAAGAAGGCCGCGGCGATCACCAGCAAGATCGCCACCAAGACGACGAACGATACCACCCGCGACATGGTCGGAGATCCTTGTGGTTGGCAGTCAGTTGATGGGATATTGTAGAGGGTCATTGGTCATTC
>DATLQY010000542.1:0-3273 GCA_035534975.1 Pirellulales bacterium | reverse complement strand
GGCCCTGCGGGCGGCGCGCAACGCCGGGCTGTTCGTGCCCCACGAGACGATCGACCGCTGCGTCGAATACGTCAAGCGGAGCCAGAACGCCGACGGCGGCTTCATGTACATGGTGCAAGGGGGCCAAAGCGCTTTCCCACGTTCCGCGGCTGGGATCGTGGCCCTCTACAGCGCCGGCATCTACGAGGGTCCCGAAATCGAAAAGGGGCTGGTTTACCTGATGGAGAGCCTTCCTCGCGGCGGTTTCAATCGCGAAAGCCATTATTTCTACGGCCACTACTACGCCGTCCAGGCGATGTGGCACACCGGCGGCGACCAATGGATCAAGTGGTACCCGGCGATCCGCGACGAGCTGCTGGCCCGGCAACGCGACGACGGCGCTTGGATGGACTCGATCTGCCAGGAGTACGGCACCGCGATGGCGGCAATCATCTTGCAGATGCCCAACAATTACCTGCCGATCTTCCAGAGGTGATGGCGGCGAGCAATGAATAGATTGAGAGAATCTCGACGATTCTTAAGGGGGGGATGGCTGCGAGCAACGAAAAAACCGAAGGAATATCGGCGTTTCTTAAAGGGGGATGTGGAGATACGGAGGGGATGTGGGGATGAACGATGAGGGTTACTGCATGCCGTCCAATTGACACTGTCTCGTTTCAATTTACTTCTTTGTCTGCCTTATCCCCACATCCCCTCCTCATCCCCCTATCCGCTTTTAGAAAACATCGGATACACGAGTGGATCTCAGCTCTCCATTAATGATCGGGCGCCGCGCGTTCCTGGCCGGTTCATTGGCGCTAGCGGCGCGAAGGGACCGCATCGCCGGTGCTTCGGATTTCGACCCCGAACAGTCGGCTGTCGACTTGATCACGCCCGACGCGCAACGGGCGATCGACCGGGGCCTGGCGTTTCTCGTTTCGCAACAACACGACGATGGTTCGTTCGGCTCGGGCGGGTACAGCCGCAACGTGGCGGTGTGCGGCCTGGCCGGCATGGCCTTGATGGCCGGCGGCAGTACGCCCGGCCGTGGGCCCTACGGACGAGAGGTCGAGCGGTGCGTCGGGTTCGTGCTTGAGAACGCCCAGGACGATGGTTTCATTAACGTGCCGCTTTCCAGCAGCTACGGCCCAATGTACGGCCACGGCTTCGCCACGCTGTTCCTGGCCGAGGCGTACGGCATGACGATGCGCGACGACGTGCGCGAGAAGCTCGCCAAGGCCGTCGAGTTGATCGTCAATACGCAAAACGACGACGGCGGCTGGCGCTACCAGCCCGTCCGCCGTGAAGCCGACCTCTCCGTGACGATCTGCCAGGTGATGGCGCTGAGGGCTGCCCGCAACGCCGGGTTGTACGTGCCCCACGAGACGATCGAGCGCTGCGTCGAGTACGTCAAGCGCAGCCAGAACCCCGACGGCGGCTTCATGTACATGGTGCAGGGCGGGCCCAGCGCCTTCGCGCGGTCGGCGGCCGGCGTGGTCGCGATTTACAGCGCCGGCATCTACGACGGACCCGAGCTCGAAGCCGGCCTGGCGTACCTGCGAACGAACCTCCCTCGCGGCGGCTTCAACCGCGACAACCATTACTTTTACGGACACTACTACGCCGTGCAGGCGATGTGGCACGCCGGAGGGGACGACTGGCGAAACTGGTACCAGGCCATCCGCGATGAGTTGCTCGCCCGGCAGCGCGACGACGGCGCTTGGATGGACTCGATTTGTCAGGAGTACGGCACGGCAATGGCGTCGATCATCTTGCAGATGCCCAACAACTATTTGCCGATTTTTCAACGTTAGTCATTTGTCATTGGTCAGTAGTCATTTGTTCTTCTGGGTTCAATCTGGTTCCCCGCTCCGCGGCCGGTGCCAACAACTAGGCTACCTTTGCTGTCCGCCAATGACCACTGACTACTGACTAATGACAATTGAATGACCATTGAATAGCGACCAATGACCAATGACATCCTGCATGACCGCCGCGTGTTCCTGGCCGGTTCGTTGGCGGCCGCTGCCGGCACCGCGTCGCGTCGGGCATTGGCCCAGGTTGCCGGCGTCGCGCCGGTCACGGTGGAAGTCATTCCCGTCGAGGGCGATCGGTTTCCGGCTGCGCTTGCTGCCGTTGGGGCGTCCGGTGAACTGCGGTTCCGAACCACCGCCGGCGACCGCCGCCTGGCCGCCGCCGATCTGGTCGCATGGGGATCGCCCACTGAGCCGGCCGCTGATCTTCAAGTCCATCTGACCGACGGAGGACTGTTGATCGCCGCTCAGTTGCTTGAAAGCGACCAGCGCACCTTGAAGTTCGACAGCGACGAGTTTGGCGAGGTCGCCGTACCCCTCGATCTCGTTTCAGGCATCCAGTTTCATCCGCCCGCCGACCACGACGGGCGCGACCACCTGGCGCTGCGCCTCTCGAAAAAGGGTACGGATTCGAATTCGGCCGGTCTGGATCGACGCGCACCAGGCGGCAAGAAAGGTTCACGGTTCCGTTTTACGGACCAACTGCTGTTGGTCAATGGCGACGAGTTGAAGGGCAAGCTGGTGCGACTGACTGCAACCACGGTCGAGTTCGAGACCGACGCGGGGCCGATCGCGCCCGAGTTCGACAAGGTCGCCGCCGTGGTGCTCGATCGTTCGCCACGAGCCGCTGCAAGCGGTGAAGGATTGCGCATTGTCACCGGATTTCGCGACGGCAGCTCATTGGTTGCCGAATCGCTCACGCTCGACGACCGCCAGGCACACGTCGAGTTGGCGGGCGCGTTGGAGCTGGCGGCGGAGGCGGATAAGATCGTGGCATTGCAATCTTTGGGCGGGCGCGCCGAGTACCTCTCCGACCTGCGGGCCGAGAGTTACCGTCACGTCCCCTTTTTGGACCTTGCCTGGCCGTACCGCGGCGATGCCTGCGTGGCGGGGTCGCGGCTCCGCGCCGGCGGCCGGCTGTACCTCAAGGGGATCGGAATGCACAGCGCTTCGCGGCTGACGTACCGCATTGACGGCAAGCCCTATGGCCGCTTCGCCGCCGAGTTAGCCGTGGACGACCGCACCGAGGGACGCGGCAGTGTCGTATATCGGGTCTTCGTCGACGACCGTGAGGCATACAAAAGCCCCGTCGTCCGCGGCCGGATGCCGCTGGTGCCGATCTCGGTCGATGTCACCGGAGGGAAGCGATTGAGTCTGGTCGTCGACTTCGCCGAAAGGGGCGACGAGCTCGACCACGCCGACTGGCTCGACGCGAGGTTGATGGACTGACGGCAGTCCGGAGGATTCCCGGCAGACGGGC
>DATLQY010000541.1:0-11880 GCA_035534975.1 Pirellulales bacterium | reverse complement strand
GGGCTTGCTCCGATTCTTCCGACTTCGTCCTAGGCTTGGCCAGGAACACGTTCTCGACCTCGTCCACTTCGATCGTTTCGTCAACACTCTTCGTTTGCAACACGAAACACCTTCTTCCAGCGTCGTATCGCTTGATGTTTCCGTACACGACCGATCCATTGATCAGGTGGACGCGGGGCGCATCTTCCGTCACCTCGTGAGGGGGCCGGCCGGCGTAGCGCGAGACTCGCAGTAATTCGAGCCGCAGTCCGCCGTGCTGGTGCTCCAGTCGAATCCCCGGCCAGACACGCGGCGTGTCGGCCGCGGCGTGGATCGTGGCCAGCGGCTTGCCGTCCGTAGAGAGGACCTGCAACCGCTCCCGTTCCTGGTCGAGCAGCGCAAGCAAATGGATTCGCCCCGGGCCGTCGATCTCCAGCGGCATAACACTCTCGATGTCGAAGTCGTGCTGCGTCTCGCGGCGCACGATCAATTCGCCATCGAGGAGTTCGAAGCGGAATGCTTGCTTCGCGCCGTCGTCGCTGCCGTCGGAACCCAAAACCAGTGCGAAGTCGGGCTGAGTCTTCCACGAGATCGCCAGCTCGATCAGTGCCTGGGGCGGTAGCTTGACGTCGCATTCGAGCACGGCCGAGTCGCGGTCGGTCGTCAGGTGTCCGGCATCGTCGTTCCAGGCCGCGGCGGACTCGGGCGGTCCCCAGCCGTCCAGTCCGTTGGGTCCCTGGTAGATTAGCGCCGGGTTTCCCCGACAGCGCGACAATCGCAACGACTCCGACCGCTTCAACCGCAGACGGCCCGCCTGGCTCGCATCGACGATCAGTTCGTCGGTGCCGACTGAGACCAGGTCGCCAAACAACACGTCGCCACCGGAGAGGTCGAAACGAAATTCGCCGGCCTCGGCCGCCGCGAATGACGGCGCGGCGAAGCGGATTTTCGAAATGGACTCGCCGTCGAACCGAAACGGTTTCGTGAAAGCGGTTCCTTGCCATTGAAGCCTGCCTTCAAGGTCGGAGTCGAGTACGGTGCCGGGCAATCGGTCGCCATTTACCAAATGCAGTACCGCGACGGGAGCTGCGATGCCGGCCAGGGGCTCGTCGGCGCGTGCGGCGGAAACGAGGTTCAATGACGCCAAGACCAGAGTGTAAGCAATTACCGCGGCTGACATTCTCATGTTTCGTGTTTCACGGTTTTTTGGCGCGATCACGGGTTGCAGAGCAGGTTTCCGAGGGGCCTGGCATTGTCGGCCCCGGACTCTCGCTCGTTGGCGATCCAATTCCCAAGTCAGTATACCCACGGATGGCGTGGCAATACCACGGATGGCTCCCGACGGTTACGATCCGTGGTATTGCCACGCCATCCGTGGGCCAGTCTCCCTCTCGGGGCAACGATTTCGGGTTCCACGTGGCGGTTGAAAACGGCCTCAAACTGGCGTCGTTGCCAGTCTGACGCGCGGAAGGGTTGACAGGCGACGTATACTTGACTAGATTTAGTCAACTAAACGACATCGCGATCAGAAAGGACTGTCGATGGCATCGTCGCAGCTTGGCCGGGTGCAACTCCTCATCATGCAGGTTCTGTGGGAGCGCGGACGGGCGACGGCCCGCGAGATCACCGACTCCATCAACGCGCGGGAGCCGATCGCCCATAGCACCGTGCAGACGCTGCTCCGCGGCCTGGAAGAGAAGGGCGCCATTTCGCACGATGCCCAGGATCGTACCTTCCTGTTCTTTCCCCTCGTCCAAGAACACGAATTCAAACAGAGCGCCATGCGGGACCTCGTCGAGCGCGTGTTTGGCGGCAACGCAGGAAGTCTCGTGGCTTATCTGCTGAAGGATGAAATCGTGTCGCGGGAAGAAATCGCGGAGATTCGCAAAATCATCAACCGACGCGGCAAAAAGTAAGGGAGTCACCATGAGTTGGCTTCGCATCCAAATGGCCGTGCTCGACGCCGCAAGCGTCCTCGTCTCCTTCGCGACGAACTGGCTGCTGCAGTCGACGCTGCTGATCGTCGCGGGGTTGGCCATCGCCTTGTTGTCGCACCGTCGCGGGTCGGCGTTGCAATCCGCGATCTACCGTACCACCTTGGCCACGGTCATCATTTGTCCGTTGGCGAGCGGGCTCTTGGCGCTGGCCGGCGGTTCAGGCTGGTCGTTGCCAATGCCCGCGGCCTGGACATACGAGGAGTCGAGCGCGCCTCTCGTCACCAAGGCGGAGCCGGCCGGCACGACCGTCATCGTCCGGCCACAGACGCCCGAACGAAGTGAGGGCGAATCGATGCCCCCCCAGGCGATGCGACCTGAAGGCGGTCCTACTGACGTCGGCCTTGCATCCGAACCGCCTCGGGCACCGCTTTCATACGGGCCGATGGAATCCGTTGCAGGCACCGGACCGGTGCCGGGTAACATGCCCGCGCCGGAGTCGTCGGCTCGATCCGGTGTCGCGCCGTCCATTCGTAACGCTGCCACGTCTCTGCAACGGTTTCATGTGCGAGCCTTCGGCATGGTCGCGCTCGGCATCGTCTTGACGTGGCTGTCGGCGTCGGCCTGGCTGCTCGTCCGACTGGGACGCGCATGGCGCCGGTTGAACCGGCTGTGCGGAGAGGCCGTGCCCGCGGAGCCTCGCATACAGGACGTCTGCCGGGAACTGACGGCACTACTCGATGTTGTCGTCCCCAGAGTGCTGCGCAGTCCGTACCTCATCAGCCCTTGCCTGGCTGGCTGGCCGCGGCCCACGGTGCTGCTGCCGGAGGCAGGCCCTTCATTGCCGGCACGTGACGTGTTGATCCACGAGTTGGCTCACCTGCGCCGCGGCGACGCCGGCTGGAACCTGCTCGGCCGGCTGGTCGAGGCGTTGTTCTTCTATCAACCGCTCTTCTGGATCCTCATGCGCCGGTTGGAAGCGGCCGCCGAGGAAGTGTGCGACGACTATGTCGTACAATTCGGTGGCGATCGCTCACGTTACGCGCGCGGTCTTGTGGAGATCGCCGAGCTTTCGACGGCGCCCGTCGGCATGGCGGTGGTCGCGATCGTGTCGTTGCGGTCGATCCTGGCCAAGCGCGTGAGCCGGATCATGGACCCCTCGCGTTCGCTCTCGACACGCTCCGGAAATCTCTGGCTTGCCGTGGTGATTGCCGGCGGTCTGGTCGGCACGATGGCCGCGGGCTTCGTCGGCCTGCGTTCGCAACACTCGTTGGCCGCTGCGCAACCTCTGCCCGAAGGTTCGGCCTCCGACGGGCAGGACGACGACGCGCCGGGCGGCAAGGCGGAAGGTCAACTTGCCAACGCTGGGAAAGAGAGCCGACAAGATTCCGATGCAGCCGAAAGCTCGAATAATCAAGGCGACAAGAAACCGGCAACGACCGATGACGAATTTCGCGGTGTCGTAAAAAGTGCCGATGGCAAACCAGTGCCAGGGGCCAAACTCTATGGGCTCCGCTCGCGGGTCCACGACGTTCAACCCCCACCGCCGCAACTATTGGCGACGACCGGGGAAGATGGCCGATACCGTTTCGTCGAGCCGCCCGCCGTCGCCCAGAGCACCCCGGCGAGTTGGAGCTACATGGATCGGATCGTGGTCACCGCGCCAGGTCATGGCTTCGCGTTCACCTCGCGCGACGAGATTCGCCGGAGTGCGCAGGAAGGCATCATCGCGGCTTTGGCACGCGCTGTGACCGGCGGCCAGGCCGGGGCGATCAGATTACCGGCAGCCGGCGAGCCGATCCGCGGCCGGCTGGTCGATATCGACGGCCGTCCCGTGGCCGGCGCTACGGTTCGCATCCGCTGGTTCATCGACCAAAGCGAGCGGCTGGGCGGCGTCGAGGAAGCCGAAGCCCGCGGCGCGGACAACGCCGTCTGGAGCGCGCGCGTCGCCCATCTGTTGAACGTGATCGAACCCGTCCAGTTGCGAGAGGTGTTGCCCATTGCCACAACCGACGCCGAAGGGTGGTTCGACCTGCGCGACATCGGACCGAAACGGCTCGTGCAATTTTTGGTGCAAGGCGACGGCATCGAAGCGACGGAAATCGTCGCCCGAAACGAGCCGGGCGAGAAGATCGTGGTCGACGCGGATCGACACGAGCACGGCACATCGCTGACCGTCTATCCGAATGAGTTCGTCCATGCCGTCGGGCCGTCGAAGCCAGTGGAGGGGCGAGTGGTCGATCTTGATACGGGCGAACCGATCGCCGGCGCCATCGTGCGCGCCTTCCAGGTCCACGGGCAGCGAATAACCACCAGCCGTGAGCGAGAGCATTTCGCTGCCGCGACCGACGAGGGCGGCCGTTATCGAATCACGGGGTTGCCGCTCGGCAACGGCAATATGGTTGTGGCCTTCGCCACCGGCGACGTCCCGTATTTTCCCGTCGCCTTCGGCGCCGACACCTCGGCCGACGGCACGGCGATTCAACAGGATTTCCGGCTGAAACGCGGCCTGTGGGCCGAGGGACGCGTCTTCGACGCCGAGACTCGCAAGCCATTCACCGGAGAGATCACCTACTATGCGTTCCGCAACTGCGAGTTGGAGGAAACTATTCCCGGCCTGCGTCAGGCGTTTGTTGACGGCCTTTACTGGACCAACGTCGACGGGGAATTCCGCGTACCCGTGCTGCCGAGCCGCGGTGTTCTGGCCTTTCGCTACGACGGCCGCGCGATGGACCGAGACGGCATCGACCGTTTCCCGCGTGGGTTCGGGGCGAGCGGCATTGCTGGAAGTGAGGACATGGGCGGAACGAAAGTGTTCGCCACCATCCCGCACTACCTCATGCCGGGGAACTACGAACGCGTTGCCGAAGTTCCGGCGACGAGCGGGGCAGAAAGTATCCGTGTCGACATGCCCCTCGTCGCCAGCCGGCCGGTCAAGGTGCATGTCGCAGACACAGCGGGCGAGCCGGTGAGTAAGTTCCAAGCCTACGGCGCGAACGAGCGGTTTCAATGGCAGACTCTCGACGGTCCGGAATTCGAAATCCAGGATTTGCTGCCGGGTGAACGGCGCAAGGTGTTTGTCTATCACCGAGACCGAAACCTGGCGGGCGGCGCCTTCGTCGCGTCGGGCGCGGAGCAAGCCGTTCAACTCGTGCTGGGCGCCGCAGGAAATGTGCAAGGACGGCTGGTCGACGCGGACGGCGAGCCGATCAACGACGCTACGCTAAGCGTGCAGTGGGAGAGGCTCAACTCGGCTGACGACTCGGCCATCTGGGCGCCGCATGCCAGCTTGACGGCCAATCCGACCAACATCCCTGTCGACAAGGACGGCCGTTTCCGTCTCGACGGCATGGTTTCCGGCTGGAGTTACCACGCCCACGCCTCGGCGCCCCGTCCGTATCAGGGAGAGACTAGGAACATGGTCATCGGCACCGCTTTCAACGACGTGAAAGTGAAGGCGGGCGAGAATAAAGATCTGGGTGACCTCGTAGTCGGTGCCGACCGGTCCGACTCGGCGAACGACACCAAAGAAGCATCGTCCAATCGACCGGCCGAGGCCAAGACGGTTCGCGGACGGGTTACCCGGGGTGGCCGGTCTGCCGGCGGCGCCCATCTCGCGGTAATCGGGCGAAACATGGCGACGAGACGCGGCGGCGACTTGGGCGCGGGCAGCGATGTCCTGGTCGAGGCAACAGCGGACGAGAACGGCGAATTCGTATTGCATCTCGTCGGTGTTTCGCAGAAGACGCACGCCTATGTCAATCTCGTTGCCCGCCAGGAGGGTGCCGCCATCGCGTGGCGGCAGCTCAATCTGGATGCGCCCCCAACCGAATTCGCGCTCGAGCTTTCCGCTGAAGAGCCGATCGAGGGTAAGTTGATCGATCTCGAAGGGCAGCCGGCGAGCGGCGTGCGGATGTCGATCGTCTCGGTCATCGCACCGATGGAAAACGGCGTGACTGGCAACGGCCTCGGTTATCGCCGCGCCGACAAGCTTCCGGCGGCTTGGCCCCAGGCCATCGCTTCCGACGAGCAAGGCAGTTTCGTCATTCGCGGGCTCGCGGCGAACCACGGCGTGATGTTGGAGGTCGCGGGAGAAGACCGTTTTGCTCCGCAAGAAATCGCCCTCAACACCGGTTGGCCCGAACAGCGGGGCGAACGCGACGCGACATACCGTCCGCAGGTCAAGAACTTGAAGCCGGGAGAAGAGGCAGTCTTGGCGCTCGCACCCGCGCAGCCGTTCGAAGGTATGGTGCGGTATGCCGACAACGGCGAACCCGTACCCAACGCTCGGATCACCATTTCGGCCAGCCAGCAGGAATTCGGCGGCTCGATGACATTGGTCTGTGGCAACTCGGATGGAATGGGACGTTTCCGAATCATTCCGGAACCGGGCGTGCGCTTCGGTCTGACGGCCTATCCGCCCGCTGGCGCTGCCTATCTGGGTCGAGTGTCCGAGCCAATCCGCTGGACAACCAGCGACCGCGTCAAGCAAGTCAATCTGACCTTACCCCGCGGTGTGCTGGTACGTGGCAAGGTCGTGGAAGCAGGAACCGAGGTCCCGGTCGTGGGAGCGGCGGTACAATACTTCCCCGAAACGGCGAACAACCGCAATGTTTCGGACGATATCCTCACCGGCCGCCAAGGCATCGAGTTGACCGGCGAAGAGGGCCGATTCGAGATTGCCGTGCTGCCCGGTCCCGGTCACCTGCTGGTCAGTGGCCCGAGTAGAAGGTACGTGCTCCGCGGGATCGGCGACCGTGAGCTCAGCCAAGGGAAGCCCGGCGGTGAGCGGAACTACGTCCATGCCGTCGCGACGCTGAATCCGCAAGCCGGGCAAGAGGCGCTCGATATCAAGCTCGAACTCCAGCCCGGCGCGACGATGAGGGGCCGCATCGTGGATGAGATCGGAAACGCAATCGACGAGGTCTCGGTCATCTCGCGGCTCAACATCTCACCGCGTTCGCTGTTCTGGCGGGGCCACACCACGCCGACGCTGGGCGGGCGGTTCGAACTCTCGGGGCTCGCCGAAGGGGTGGAATACCCCGTCTACTTCCTGGACGCCAAGCGGCGGCTCGGTGCCACCCAACTCGTCAAAGCCGGCGACCCGGAAATGACGGTGGTGCTCAAGCCGTGCGGCCGGGCGACGCTATGGCCGCTCGACGGCAAAGGCGAACCGGTACCCGGCTACGGCAGCGTCGAAATGGTTGTGACTCCGGGGGCCTCGCGGTACGACCTCGATGCGGCACAGCGTGGAGAATTGGCCGCGGACGCCGATCTCATCGCAAACGTTGACCGAACCAACAATGAACTCCCCTCGGACGACAAACGCCAGTTTAACTTGCCGGCGCTGATTCCGGGAGCAAGCTATCGCGTCCTGGGGGTGCTCGGCGGAAAATGGCAAGTCGTCAAGGAGTTTCAAGTTGACGCAAACGAAACGCTTGACCTCGGCGAACTTGTCGTCAAAGACGACCGGTGATTCCGATTCAGCGTCGGCCCGGCCCGATACGCGCGACTATGCGAGACGATTCGTTGGCTACCGCTTGGGCCCCCTACGAGCCGACGGGTTCGGCGCCGTGGACGCTTGCGCGCGTCGCCCATTTGCACCGACGAGCCGGCTTCGCCGCTGCGTGGCATGTGCTTCAGCGGGACCTGCGGGATGGCCCCGATGCGGCGATCGCGCGGATCCTGGGTGGCGAGGTGATCGCCGAAACGACGCCGCGCGACTTCGAATCGCTGGCACGCACCATCGGCGACGCGGCCGTCGGTTCGGACAACCCTGCCCGGCTCAAGGCGTGGTGGGTGTATCGCATGCTGGCTACGCCCGATCCGTTGGGCGAACGGCTCACGCTCATGTGGCACAACCACTTCGCCACCAGCAATCGCAAGGTGCAAAACCCGGCACTCATGTACGCGCAGAACGAGTTGTTCCGCCGCCGCGCCCGGGGCAGCTTCAGCGACTTGCTCTTGTCCGTGGTCAAACATCCCGCCATGCTGCTGTGGCTCGACGCCGAGTCGAACCGCAAGGGCCATCCGAACGAAAACCTCGCCCGTGAGCTGATGGAGCTGTTCACGCTCGGCGTGGGCCATTACACGGAGGACGATGTCAAGGAAGCGGCCCGAGCCCTGACCGGCTGGACCGTGAAGAACCGCGAGTTTCGCGAAGCGGCCGCCTACCATGACGACGCCGAGAAGACGATTCTGGGCCAACGCGGATCCTGGCGCGGCGACGACCTTGTGGCGATCTTGATGGACGAACCGGCGACGGCCATGCGGTTGGCCCGCCGTGTCTGCGAACTTCTGATGGGCGAAGGACTGATCGAGGATCATGCCATTGCGGAACTTGCCGACGGCCTGCGCCAGCGCAAGCTCGACGTTGGTTGGGCGGTTGAAAAGGTGCTCCGTTCGGCGGCCTTCTTTGCCGATCGGAACATCGGCAACCGTGTGCAAGCGCCGGCCGAATATATCGTGGGGGCCGTCCGGGCGTTGGAGATCGTCGAACCGCCGCCGAGCACGATGGGGTTGGCCGAATGGATGGGCGCGATGGGCCAGGATCTGTTCGAGCCGCCCAACGTGTTCGGCTGGGCCGGCGGCCGTTCGTGGATCAACAGCCGCTCGCTGATCGCCCGCGGCAATTTCGCCCAGCGGCTGGCCGACGGATCGCTGCAAAGCGCCGCCGGGCGCGCGGATTGGCGTGTGCTGGCCGAGCGGCGCGGCTGCGGAAACGACGCCCACGATTTCGGCCGCTTTCTGGGGCAGACGGTGTGGGCCGGCCAGAGCGACGAAGAGGTAACGCGCGTCAAGCAGACCGTTCTTGGGGAAGACACGACGCTTTCGCCCGACAACGCCCGGCGGCTCGTGGCCGCGATGCTCGGCTCGCCCCGGGCGCAGTTGGGTTAGAGGGCCGATGCGGGGCGGCTTCGGCGGAGAAGTCAACCATACCGAATCCTGACATCCAAAAGGGAGAGCCGAAATCCGATGGCCAAACTAAGTCGCCGCAACCTTCTCAAACGTTCGTCGCTCATCGCCCTGGCCCCCACGGTGCCCGGCTTTCTAACACGGTTGGCACGCGCGGTCGAAGCCAAGGCCGACGACCGCGTGCTGGTCGTCGTCCAGCTTGACGGCGGCAACGACGGCATCAATACCGTCGTACCGTACCGTGACGAAGGCTATTCCAAACATCGCCAAAGGCTGCGGCTACCGACCGAACGGTTGTGCAAGCTGGATGAGGACGTCGCCTTGCACCCCTCCATGCAGTCCGTGGCCGATCTGTTCCATAAACAACGGTTGGCAATCGTGCAGGGCGTCGGCTACCCGAACCCCAATCGCTCGCATGACGTGAGCATGGCCATCTGGCACACAGCTCGCTTCGATCGGGCGGAGCACAAGAGCATTGGTTGGCTGGGCCGCGCGCTCGACCAATTACCGTCACCGCTGGGCGCGCCGGGTGCGATGCTGGTGGGCGGGGGCGTCTTGCCGACGGCGGTTCTCGGTCGGCGTGCGGTCGCGGGGAATTTTTCGCGACTCGACGAACTGGCGGTGCAGAACGTCTCGGCCCGTTCCGCCGCGACCGGCGATGGATCGGATGGCGAGCTGGAGGCGTTCGTCCGCCGGGCGACGCTCGACACTTACACCACAGCCGACGCGGTGGCCGCGGCCACTGCGCGAGAGCGCGGCAAGGCGACTTATCCGGCCAATCCGCTGGCGCAGTACCTCAGTATGGTCGCCCGGCTGATCGAGGCCGAATTGCCCACGCGCGTGTACTATGTGGTGCAATCGGGATACGACACGCACGCGACGCAGATCGACACGCATGCCCGGTTGCTGAGCGAATTGAGCGGCGCGCTGGCGGCATTCGTCAATGATCTGGCCGACGCGAAGCTGGCCGAGCGAGTGCTGGTGATGACGTTCAGCGAGTTCGGCCGCCGTGTGGAGGAGAACGCCTCGGCGGGGACCGATCACGGCACCGTCGGGCCGATGTTCTTGGCCGGCGGTGGAGTGCGTGGCGGCATGTTTGGCGAAACGCCGCGCTTGCTCGACCTCGATGCCGGGGACCTGAAGATGTCGCTCGATTTCCGCCGCGTTTATGCGGCGGTGTTGCGCGACTGGCTGAATCTCAATCCGGAATCGGTGTTGGCAGGGAATTTCGAGCCCTTGAACGTGCTCAGCGGCGCCCAGAGCTGAAGCCCTGCCTACGGCATGTCCCAGCAGGGCAACGAGCTTGTCAATGGGCTTTGCCATGCCGCTAGCATCCCGCGCCGGTGAGTGGCGGGCAAGGGCGGGCCATCTGCTAGTTCCGGCAAAGCAGGCCGACCAGTATGGGGAGGATGGCTCCGACGAGGACGCTGAAGCTGGTGGCGCGGAAGCTGAAGAGCAGGATGAGAACGACGGCGAGGATGACGGCGTGCAACTTCTGGGAGATCGCCAGGGCGTGCTGGGAGTGATGGTACGGGCTCCCGGCGATGATGTGCCCGTAACCGTCACGATCAGGGGCGATGCCATCGTCGAAGCGAGTACGTTCAGCGGTACGCTAGACAACGAGGGCACCGCGTACGCGATTTTTCCGAAGATCAAGTACAAGTACGATGTATTGATCAAGAACAAACAGCCGGTTCCGGTTTCGGTGACGTTTCAGGTCGAGATCGGCGAGGAGGATGCCGAGGAGCAGACCGTGACGATGACGCTGCGCTCTCTGAACGATTGCCCGTTCACGATTTTCCAGGCCGGCGGGGGCATCACCGACGTGTCGTTCGTTTTCGCCGCCTATGTAAACGAGCAGCACCCGTTCGTCGACAAGCTGTTGCGCGAAGCGCTCGACGGCGGCGCAGTCGATTCGTTTACCGGCTATCAATCGAGCGAGGCGGCGGAAGTCTAGCGCCAGGTCTATGCGCTCTGGCACGCCTTGACCCGCCGCGACGTGCGCTACAGCAACATCACCTCGTCGGCCGCCGAGAACCATGTGGTTTCGAGCCAGCACGTACGGCTGATCGACGAATCGATCAACAACGCCCAGGCCAACTGCGTCGACGGCAGCGTGCTGTTTGCTTCGCTGTTACGCAAGATCGATATCGAACCGGTGCTGGTGTTCGTGCCCGGCCATTGTTACCTGGCATTCTACCTCGACGCTGAAGGCAGGAAGCTGGTCGCCTTGGAGACGACGCTGATCGGTTCCTCGATCGAAGATGGCTCGACGGAAGGAGTGGACTTGAAGAATGTCGTCGACGATGTCTGGCGCAGCGAGAGCTCGTGGGCCACCTTCCGCGCCGCGATCGCCATGGGCAATGAGGACCTTGCCAAGAACCACGCCAAATTCAACGATGCCGCCGACACCGACTACCAGACGATATCCATCGCCGCGGCAAGGAAACTGGGCATCTTGCCGATCGCTTTCGATTCGGCCGAGGATTTCGAGTCCGTGACGTCCCAGGACGAATGACGCACGGTTTTCGAGCCGCTGAGTTCAAACAGTCAAATCGAAGCGATCGAGATTCATGATCTTGCCCCAGGCGGCCGCGAAGTCACGCACGAACGCCTCCTGCGAGTCGTCGCTGGCATAGACTTCCGCGATGGCTCGGAGATGGGGGTTCGAACCGAAGACGAGGTCGACGGCCGTTGCAGTCCACTTGACCTGACCTGTCCGGCGGTCACACCCCTCGAAGACGTGCTCGCGCTTGGAGGACTTCCGCCACTGGGTGCCCATGTCGAGCAAGTTCACGAAGAAGTCGTTGGTCAGTGACTCGGGCCGCTTGGTAAAGACGCCCAGATCCGACTGCTCGACGTTTGCGTTCAGTACCCGCATGCCGCCGACGAGCACCGTCATCTCCGGAGCGGTCAACGTCAGCAGGTTCGCTCGATCCACCAGCAGCTCCTCCGCCGGTCTGCAGTGCCCGTTTCGGATGTAGTTTCGGAAGCCGTCCGCGATCGGTTCGAGCACGGCGAAAGAGTCTACGTCGGTTTGCTCCTGCAACGC
>DATLQY010000540.1:0-3948 GCA_035534975.1 Pirellulales bacterium | reverse complement strand
CGATCAATTGCGGCCCGTCGGCGACGAATTCTTTCTGATCGTGCGGAATGTTTCCGCGACAGGAATTGGCGTGCTCTCGACCACCCCGGTGAACAGCCCCTACCTGGCGATCGAATTGGCGACCGATGGCGGCGAGACGCTCCACGTGGCAATCGAAGTCCGCCGTTGTCAGCCAATCGGGCCCTGTTTCGACGTCGGGGGCCGGTTCGTCCATCGGACGACGTGTTGACTTGGCTCGACTTCATTACCAATAATATAGGGACTGGTTGTGTTCCTACCGGCCCACCCTTGGAGAATGGAGTCATGCTCACGATTTTCGGCCAGCGGCGGCGGTTTTGCGACGGTGTCAGTCGCCGCGATTTTCTCCGCATTGGCGGTTTGGCGATGGGTGGCCTCACGCTGCCCGAACTGTTGCGAGCCGAAAGCAAGGCGTCGCGGCACAAATCAGTGATCATGATTTGGCTACCGGGTGGCCCCAGCCACATGGACACCTACGATCTCAAGCCGGGGGCCCCGGCCGAGTACCGCGGTGAATTTCGACCCATCACGAGCCGCGTGCCCGGCATGGACTTCTGCGAGCACCTGCCCAGGCATGCCGCGATCGCCGACAAGCTGGCGGTGATCCGCTCGGTGACCGGCGCCGTGTCGGAACACGCATCGGCGCTCTTGATGAGCGGCTATGGCGAGCGCGTCGGCCAGCAGCAAGGGGGCCGGCCAGGTGTGGGCGCGATCCTTTCCAAATTGCGCGGTCCCGCCGACACGCAAGTGCCGCCCTACGTGAGCCTGATGGGCACACCCATTGGCACCGATTCCGGTTACGCCGGCGCGGCACATAAGCCGTTCGTGCCCGACGGGCCAGGACTGTCCAATTTGAGTCTCAATGGTCAGGTCTCGCTTGACCGGCTCCACGACCGCCGCGAGCTGTTGGGTCAATTCGACCGACTGCGCCGCGACGCCGACGCTTCGGGCGCGATGGACGGGCTCGACGCCTTTGCGGCCCGGGCCTTCGAGATCATCACCGCTCCCAAGACTCGCGACGCCTTGGACCTGAAACAAGAAGATCCCAAGACGGTCGAACGTTACGGCAAGGCCACCAACTTCCTCACCGCCCGCCGGCTGGTCGAGGCGGGCGTGCGCTGCGTGACCTTGGCCATTGGCGGCTGGGACACGCACGGCAACAACTTCGGGCACTTGCGCGGGCAACTGCCGATGGTCGATCAGGCTGTGGCGGCGTTGGTCGAAGATTTGCACCAGCGAGGTCTGGACCGCGACTGCTCGTTGGTGATGTGGGGCGAGTTCGGCCGCACGCCGCGCGTGAATGGCAGCGCGGGCCGCGACCACTGGGAGCCGGTCATGTCGGCCTTGTTGGCGGGCGGCGGGCTGAAGATGGGCCAGGTGATCGGCAGCACCAACGCGCGCGGCGAGGTGGCCCAGGACCGGCCCGTGACCGTGCAACAGGTGCTCGCCACACTTTACCACGGCCTTGAAATCGACCCCGCCACGACGATCCCCGATCGCCACGGCCGCCCGATGTACCTGCTCGACGACCGGCGCGTCGTCGATGAATTGGTGTAGGGCGATTCGTAGCGAAGCCGGGCTTAGCTCACGGCGGCTCCACGAACAGCTTCAGTGCCGGCAGTACGTTTTGGATCATCTGGAATTGGGCGTCGTGGGTCCATAGCTCGATGTCGTTCTCGATGGCGACGGTGGCAATCACTACGTCCTGAAACGGGACCGTTATGCCGTGCGCGCGTAATTCCGCCAAGTGGTCGCCAACTTTATCCCACAACACATCCGCGACGGCCAGTTGACCGAAGGTGCCAAGGAGCGCCAGCAAACGCGACCGGTCTGCCGGGTTACGAGCACCGTGCAAGACCTCGGCCCTCGTAATCCCGCAGATGGCCGCGTTCCGAGTTTGGAACAGGACGAGCATTTTGGCGTCGCGCGTCCGGATGTAGTCGATGACAACGCTCGAATCAACAAGAATCATGGCGAATGCTCTTTCGCGTGCTTGAGGTCAAGATCGCGTTGCTCCCGCCATGCGTCGAAGTCGTAATCCTTCAATTCGTGGGCCAATTGCTCCAGGTCCGCCCAGTTGCCGGTTCCAGCGGCGGGGGCGGATTCCTCCTGCACGATGATCTCGACCCTCTTGCCGACCAGCGGTTTCAACTCCGGCAGGTAGAGTGTCTCTGATTCAAGTTGTTTGTGAATGCGGATAGCTTTCATGTTCCAATCCTTTCAAGTCGTCGGAAGCGGGCGTTCCCCTTACCGCCTGGCTGCGATGTGTGGCGTTAATGAATTATCATTTCATTGTACCATTGTACCATGAGGAGCAGCCGCAAGACGCGCTGCCCCGACCACCGGACTGCATTGCAAATCGGAGGCTGTGTTGAACCATTATTTCCCGTCAGCCATCGATGAGAGCTGCGCCACCGCGCGGTTCTGCTCCTTCTCCAGATAGGCGCGCCCCTTTTTCACATTGAGGTGGTCCCAGGGCAGCCTTGCGTCGAGCGGGTAAGGGCGATGGGCGGTGCTCTCCAGGTCGATGCCGCAGTCGGAGAGGGCCTGCCACCAGAGGTCGGGCTGAAAATGCTCGCGCCAACTGTCGAGCCGCGCGCCGCGCCGCCACGCCAGCTCCAGCGCCTCGGCCACACGCCGGTCGCCGCGGCTCAAGACGCCTTCCAACAAACTCGTCTCAACCTGATGGCACTTGACCTGCACCGACCGTAGCCGCCGCCGCAAGCGCAGGTGCTGGTGCGCGCGGTGGAAATACTCGCGGCTCTGCATCCCGTTCCATTGGTACGGTGTGTGGGCCTTGGGCACGAAATTCGATACGCTCGCCGTCACCTTCGGGTAACGGCCGGTCTCCTCGCGACCGATCGTCGAAATCGTCTCGGCCATTTCGACGATGCCATCCAGATCGACTGTCCGCTCGCCCGGCAACCCACAGAGAAAATAGAGCTTCACCTGCTGCCAGCCGTGGTGAAACGCCTGGCGGCAGCCCTCGTAAAGGTCCTCGTTGGTGATCTTCTTGCGGATCTGTTCGCGCATGTCGTCGCGAGCGACCTCGGGCGCGAGCGTCAAGCCCGACAAGTCGCCGAACATCGACATCAGCGCCGCCACGCTCTTGAGCTGCTCGTTCACGCGCAGACTGGGAAGGCAGATTTTCACGCCCAACGGCTGGAACGTCTCCCGCATCCGCAGCACGAGTTGCTCGAAGTGCGGGTAGTCGCTGGTCGAGAGCGAAAGCAGCGAGATCTCGGTCTGGCCCGTGGCGCGGTACGCCGCCAGGGCGGCCTCGACGATCGTTTCGACCGAGCGGATGCGCAACGGCCGCTTGATCACCGTGCTCTGGCAGAAGCGGCACTGCCAGGGGCAGCCACGCATGATCTCGATCGCGATCCGGTCGTGGACGCACTCGACGAATGGGACGATCGGCGCCCTGGGGAGCGGGATTGCGTCGAGATCGTCGATCACGGAAGGTTCGATCGTGGCGGGCACTTCGCCCCGTGTCGGGCGCAGCGCGAGCAGCCGGCCGTCGCCGCCATTCTTCCGCTCGCCGTATTGGGGCTCGTAAAATCGCGGCACGTAGGCGAAGGGGAGTCGCGCCGCCAGTTGTACCAACAATTCCTCGCGCTCGCGGCGGCCGGGTTCTCCCGTGGCGGACCGGCCGGTCGAGAGCGCGTCGGCTTTGAGTTCCAGCCACAGATCACAGACGAGCGGTAAACTCGGTTCGCCGTCGCCCGTGACGAAGACGTCGACGAAGGGGGCGAGTGGTTCGGGGTTCTGGGCGCAGGGACCGCCGGCGATCACCAGCGGGTGCGCGAGCGTCCGTTCGATAGAACGAAGCGGGATTCGCCCCAGGTCGAGCATGGTCAGCACGTTCCCGAATGAAATCTCGTATTGCAGCGTGAAGCCGAGCACGTCGAACTGGTCGAGCGGCGTGAA
>DATLQY010000539.1:0-4818 GCA_035534975.1 Pirellulales bacterium | reverse complement strand
CATGAAAAATCCTTTTCGCAATCGCGAAAAACGACCGATCGTGGCACGGATATCGAGGACCGTCAATCGCTCAAATAACCCCCTTGACCAACCTAGAAAAGGGTGGGACAAGCTCGCCTAAGGCGAGCGCCGGCCCACCATTGTGAACCGTACACCTTGCTCGAACAGTTTGCCATGAATGCAACATCAATGACCCGTTGGAAGGAAACGATTGTCTCGTTGAGCTTCGTAAGGAACGCCTTCCGTGGCGTTCCGTGTTCTGCCAGACGCCGTCGCACCAGCTCCTCGGAACGCCACAGAGGGCGTTCCCTACAGACTCCGTTTCCTCTTCCTGTGGTGGCCTTCCTCGTTGTGTCTGCCGTCGCCGCGCGGCTTTCGGCCGAAGTCGTGTCGATCGAGATTTTCAGCCGCAAGCCCTACGCCGACGGGAAATCTTTTGGCCAGCGAGGGACTTACGAACAGTTGCGCGGCCGCGTGCGGTTCGCCGTTGAACCGACCCTGGAAGCCAATCGGCAGATTGTCGACCTCGATCTGGCCCCGCGCAATGCCGAGGGTAAAGTGGAGTTCTCGGCCGATCTGGAATTCCTGGCTCCTACCGATTTGTCGCAGGCCAACGGCGCGGTGCTTTACGACGTGAACAACCGCGGCAACCGCACTTGCCTGGGAATGTTCAACGGTGGCGGTGATGACTTCCTCATGCGGCAGGGCTACATCGTCGTGTGGAGCGGCTGGATCGCCGAAACGTTGCCGGGCGGAGATCGCTTGCGCTTGACGGCGCCCGTCGCCAGCGAAAACGGCCGGCCGGTACGCGGTCTCGTGCGGGCCGAAATGACGCCCGATCAAGCATCCGAACGCCTGAACATCGCTCACTGGGCCAACCAGGGGAGCTACCCGCCAACCGAACGCGGCTTGAAGGAAGCCACGCTCACCCGGCGCCTGCGGGAAAAGGACGCCCGCGTCGCCATCCCACGCGAGCAATGGAACCTCGTGGAATCATTCGTCGAGGCGGATGGTCAACGCGGGCAATTGCCACTGGTCGAGTTGGTGTTGGCCGACAGCTTCGAGCCCGGCTCCATCTACGAGTTGATTTACGAGGCCGAGGGTCCGGTCGTCCAGGGCCTGGGCCTGGCGGGTATCCGCGACCTGGTTTCGTGCTTGAAGCACGACCGCACCGAGCGCAACCCGCTGCGGTTGCCCGACGGCGACCCTGTCGCGCGATATGCTTACGGCTTCGGCACCTCGCAGAGCGGCCGTTGCCTGCGGATGTTCCTTTACGACGGCTTCAACGCCGACGAACAGGTGCGGCGGGTGTTCGACGGCGTGGTGCCGCACGTCGCCGGGGCCGGGCTGGGGTTCTTCAACCACCGTTTCGCCTCGCCCACCCGGCACAACGGCCAACACGACAACCACCTTTACCCGGCCGATTTCTTTCCATTCACTTACGGCGACGAGCAAGACCCTTTTACCAACCGCAGCGACGGCATCCTGCGCCGGGCACGCGCCGCGGGCGTGGTGCCCAAAGTGATGCACACCCAGTCGTCGTCGGAGTATTGGCACCGCAGCGGCTCGCTGGTCCACACCGACCCACTCGGCCGACGCGACGCCGAGCTGCCGCCGGAAGTGCGGATCTACACGTTCGGCGGCACGCAGCACGGGCCGAGCGACGGCGTACCGGGCAAGCGCGGCAGCGGACAACTGCCCGGCAACCCAAGCGACTACCGGCCATTCCTGCGCGGTTTACTGACGGCGCTCGACGCCTGGGTTCGCGACGGACGCGAGCCGCCGCCGAGCGTATATCCGAAATTCTCCGACTCGACGTTGGCAGGTTGGAAAGAAAGTGAGAGTGGTTGGCGGGCCTTGCCGGGCGTGCGCTACCCCGAGGTGATTCAGCAGCCGGAGTTTCTCGACCGCGGGACCGAGTTCTTGGCGTATCGGCGGGCGTCGATTGAGCCTCCGGCACACCGCGGCGACTACGTGGTGCGTGTTCCGGCCTACGGTATCGACGACAACGAGTTGGGAACGTTGCTTTTGCCGTCGGTCGCCGCGCCGCTGGGCACATTCACCAGTTGGAACCTGCGACACCGTTCGATCGGCGCGGAAAACGAGCTCCTGGTACTCTCGGGCGGTTATATCGCGTTCAGCCGCACGGCGGACGAGCGCCAAGCCAGCGGCGACCCGCGGCCCGCCCTGCTGGAGCGCTATCGTGATTTCGAAGAATACAGGCGGCAATTCATGGCCGCCGCGGAGACGCTGGTGGCCGATCGCTATCTTTTGGCGGAAGATTTGCCGCGGCTGGAGGCGGTGGCGATTCGGAACAGGCCGCAATTCGAGCGATAACCGCGAGCCGCAGGTCGCTTGGCTTTCGGTGCATTTCTGCTAGGCTAGGAATAGGCGCTGTTTTCGCACGACCTGAATGGTTCCAGGAGACCTCCTCGATGAGCACGGTTGAAGCCAACGAACTCGACGAAATGTTGACTCGAATCCGCATTTGGCCGGCCGATATGCGATTGTCACTGGCGACGCGGATACTCGATTCATTACACTCGGACACATTACCAGATGTGGCCGAGTCGCCGCATCCTGGGTCAATTCAGGACCTGGTCGGGCTGCTGAGCACCAGCGGTCCCCCACCAACCGATGAGGAGTGCGAGAAGATCCTTGAGGAAGAATTGATGAGGAAATACTTATGATGAGGTTGAGCTGAGCATTGCCTCGGCTCATAAGCGACCATGTTCGTTTGGAAGTCCCACGAATTCCGCTACGTGCGCGCGTGTTTAGCTGTCCTCAAAGGCCTTGAGGAACTCGCTGGGCCTCGCGACCGTGAATGGAAGTGATCGTTGAAACTGCTCGGGCAGTTCCAGCAAGTCCTTGTCGTTGGTGATGAGCCACTCGGCGTTACCCGCGTGCGCAACTGCCAGCAGGAGATTGTCGTCGCTGTCACGGCTCTCAGCAAATCTACGTCCGAGTTGAACTACCGACGTTCGCCCGTCTCGCTCGAATCGCTCGCGCCACGCTGCGCACGTGGAATCTTTTAAACCCAGAACGTCCGAGAACACATCAAGGTATTCGGCGATCAACTCGTCGCTGACGATCAATTGCAACCGCCGTCTTTCCAGCCAAAGGCGTAGCACCCTTTGATTGGGACCGCCCTGGAAGCGTGACTTGAGAGCCCCTACGAGAACATTCGTGTCGAGAACGACGGCCGTCCGGCGCTTGCGTGAAACCATCAGGACTTCCTCGCCCGTTTTCGACGGTAGTCGCGCACGACCTGAACCGCGTCGCCGGAGCGAAACGGCGCCTTGCGCGCCTCCGACATCGAACGCCGCAACAGTTCGTCATCAGCGATCTGCTGGACGTAATCTTTCAACACTTGCTCCGCAAGTGCCTCCGGCCGTTTTCGTTGCTTTTGAGCAACAGCCTTGAATTCCTGCCAAACCGTCGTTCGTATCGTCAATTCAGCCATCGAGATCACTCGTCGGAACATATTTCCATTTGTGGGAATGCCGTTGGGCATTGACATCCTATCATACCTTGGGCAACTCCGGCTGGCGACATCAACGGAGCACCCCCGAGCACCCCCTTACCAGAATATGCCAAATTCTCTACGTTCGGCTCGGAAGTCACGAATTCCGCTACGAGCTGTTTCTCGATCAGAGGCGATTGAGCGATTGACCATTCCCGCATTCTTGGTATGGTCCAATAAGGCTGGCGGGTCGTTGTTTTCCCCGCCCTTCAATCGACGTGCCCTTCATCGCGAGGGCGTGCGCAGGAGGCTCCGATGTCAGTGGGATCGACCTTCGACTCGACCAAGGAACAGGTCAAGCGATCGATTGACATCGTCGATCTGGTGGGCGAATACATCCCGCTTCGCCGCGAGGGCCGCAACTACAAGGGCCTTTGCCCCTGGCACGACGATTCGCGGCCCAGCCTGCACGTGAATCCCGATCGGCAAACGTTCCACTGTTTTGTCTGCCACATCGGCGGCGACATCTTCTCGTTCATCGAAAAACGCGAGGGGGTCTCGTTCAAGGAAGCCCTGGCGATGCTGGCCGAGCGGGCCGGCGTGAAGATGAGCAGTTCCGCCGGCCGGACTACCGGCGAGCCCGATCAGAAACAGATGCTCTACCAGGCGGCGGCCTGGGCCGAACAACAATTCCACGAGTGCCTGATGCGCTCCGATGAGGGAGATGTCGCCCGGCGCTACCTCGCGTCCCGCGGCATCACCGACGACAGTGCCCGCCGCTACCACCTCGGCTTCGCCCCAAACCAATGGGATTGGCTCCAGAAGCGCGCCCGCGACACCCGCTTCACTCCGCCGCTGTTGCACAAGATCGGATTGGTCAAGGAGCGGCAGCAAGGACAGGGATATTACGACTTCTTTCGCGGCCGGGTCATGTTTTCAATTCGCGACGTCCAAGGCCGGCCCGTGGGCACGGGCGGCAGGCTACTGCCCGACCTGGGGACCGAGGGGGCCAAGTACATCAACACGACCGAAACGCCGCTGTTTTCCAAGAGCAACCTGCTCTACGGCCTCGACGTGGCCAAGGACGCGATCTCGAAAGGGCGCGCAGCGACGGTCATGGAAGGGTACACCGATTGCATCATCGCCCAGCAGTGCGGGCTCGACAACGCGGTGGCCGTGCTGGGCACCGCCTTGGGAGAGCGGCACATCCGGCTCCTGCGGCGATTCGCCGATCGTATCGACCTGGTGCTCGACGGCGATGAAGCGGGACGCAAGCGGACCGACGAGATCCTCGAGCTTTTCGTGGCAGAGCAGGTCGATATGCGAATTCTGACCCTGCCCGACGACCTCGATCC
>DATLQY010000538.1:0-10439 GCA_035534975.1 Pirellulales bacterium | reverse complement strand
GCCAGCGCCGGCGGCTCGCTTCCGGTCCAGGCCGCCAGCAACAACTCGACTTGCCGCGAGACATCGTCCCAAGCCCGGCTGGCGTCGATCGAACCGAAGACCCCGACGGGCCGTGACGGACTGGGGAGCGTTTCGTTCGGCTCCGGCACGGCCGATCGTGACTCCATCGGTCCGGCGTCGGTCGAACCGGACGGTGTCGGATCGTCATCTGGGTTCATGCTGAACTTGGCCACGCAGCCGTCGGGGCCGCAAATTAGAGGCCCAAGGAAATTCGTAAACATCCGTCGACGGCTTGCAAATCAAGGGCCGTCAGATTCCCGAGCTTTCTTATGATGAGAGTCCGCTGCACGGTGGCCATGTGGGAACGAACCCAGGAAGGCTGGTGCAATCCCTCAGTTTTCCAGTCCCGTAAAGCGCAATCGGATGTGCGCATGTCTCTTGGGGGCCTCGAAGTGATGGCGGCAACCAACAATTCGTCCCAATCATCGTGATAGGTGTCGGTGCTGACCACCACGGCGGGACGGTCTTTCTTACCGCCTGGGCCGCTGAACGGAAATTGAACGAGCACCACCTCCCCGCGCCGATATGGATGCCGGGCGGCCATTATTCCCCCTCGTCATCATCCCAGTCCTCGGCTGAAACTTGCAACCAACCTAGGCTTTCAACGACCTGGGCAAGCTCCTCCTCATCAACCTGTTGGTCTCTCGCCACGAGTCCCACAAAAGCAGGTGGCACATCGCCTGGAGTGACGACGGAGTGGACATGAAGCAGGCCTTTTTTGGCCCATTCCCCAATGGCTTCGGGGGACAGCCCGAGCCGAGCCGCAGCATCGCCCAGGGAAATCATTGACATTGCCTTACCCTCCACCAATTTATCCATTAGCGAGTATAACTCAATCGACGGATTCATTCCAGCTCTGTCGTTCAAAAGGCACTCACCCAGGGAAACCGGCGGTTTGCAGGCCGGTGCGGAGGCGGACCAATTCCACGATCGCGTCGACCTCGGCGTCGGTCAACGGCGCGACGAAACTCTCGGCGGGTTGCCGGGCAACGGTGTAGACTTGCACCAACTTCAGCCGTCCGGCCGCGGTGGTAATTTCGTTCAGCCGATCACAGAAGGCTTCCAGTTCGGCGGTGCATGGCGGCTTGCCGTGAATATGCATGAACAGGGCCTGAATCACTATCGGCCGAACGCGCGCAGCGGCCGTGATGTTGTCCAAGATCCGCCGGAATGGAATCGTGGTTCGCTCGACGAGCCGGTAATACTCGTCGGTGCCCGCCTCAAGCTTGGCCCAGATCTCTCCCTGGTTTGCGTCGAGGATCGCCAGCCCGCGCTCGACCGCCGGCCGGTGAAACATGCTGGCGTTGGTGATCAGCACCATTTTCACGTCGGCCAGTCCGCGCCGACGCTTGACCGAAGCACACGCGGCGATGATCTCGTCGAAATTGGGGTAAGTCGTCGGCTCGCCGTCGCCACTGAAGGCGATGTCGTTCAGTCGCCGAAACGCGGAAGGCGTCTTGGAAAACTTTTCGTCGCGAAACAACTCGCCGCTCGTCACCAGCGAGAGCATTCCCTCCAACTCGCCCAGCAACGGTCCGATGTCGACGAAACGAGTTTGACTTTGCTGGACGCGATCGACCTGGCAATAGACGCAGTCGAAGTTGCAAACCTTGTCCGGGTTGAGGTTGACCCCGATCGAGACACCGCCCGAGCGCCGGCTGATTACGGGATAGACGAAGCGGTTCGCCGCGAACGAACGAGCATGGTCGGAGAAAATCGTCGGATGGGAGGCCCGATCGGCCATGGGAGGGTTCAGGGTTCACAGTGACTAGATCTTGCGCAGGTCCGTAAACTCGTCGATCGTGATCGTCGACAGCGTGCCATCGGCGAGCTTGAGCACCACCAGATCGCTGAACACCTTGTCGTCGTACTGACGGCGAAAGTGCAGCCCGTGCCGTCGCCGCTCGACGCGCTCGATGGTGCCGATCACTTGCGTGTCCCAGATCTTCTGGCCAACCTTGACCTGGTGCGTCACTTCCACCCGGTCGCCGGGGGCCAGGACGTTGAGCCGATCTCGAGTCGTCGGTTCGATGGCATGCATGGTCGATGTCCTTGGTCAGTTGTCATTCGTCATTTGTTCGGGAAGAGCGTTTGCTGACGATGGCACTCGGTCATTTGTTGGCAGAGGCAGTCACGGTGTTTGGTGCAAGGCCAATGACCATTGACCAATGACCGATGACTAAACTTCCTTGGCCTTGATCCAGCTCATCAGCCTTCTCAACTGGCGGCCGACGACTTCGATTCCGTGGTTTCGCTCGCGGCGGCGGATGGCCTTGAAAGCCGGCGCGTTGGCCTTGTTCTCCAGAATCCACTCGCGCGCGAACTGGCCGTTCTGGATTTCTTCCAGGATCTTCTTCATCTCGCGCCGAGTCTCGTCGGTTACGATCCGGGGGCCGCGAGTGTAGTCGCCGTACTCGGCCGTGTTCGAGATGCTGTATCGCATGTAATTCAGCCCGCCCTGGTAGAACAGGTCGACGATCAGCTTCAGTTCGTGCATGCACTCGAAGTACGCCATTTCCGGCTGGTAGCCGGCCTCGACCAAGGTCTCATAACCGGCCTTGACCAAGGCGCTCACGCCGCCGCAAAGCACGACCTGCTCGCCGAACAGGTCGGTCTCGGTCTCCTCGGCGAAAGTGGTTTCGATCACGCCGCCGCGCGTGCCGCCAATACCCTTGGCGTAAGCCAGGCCCAACCGGCGGGTCTCAGCGCCGGCCCCTTCGTTCATCGCAATCAAGCAGGGGACGCCGCCCCCTTTCTCGAACTCGCTGCGCACCAGGTGCCCGGGGCCTTTGGGGGCGACCAACAGCGAATCGCACCCCGGCGGGGCGACGACCTGGCCGAAGTGGACGTTGAACCCGTGCGAGCACATTAAGATATTGCCCGGCTTCAGGTGCGGGCGGATGCTCTCCCGGTAGATGTCGCCTTGCACCTCGTCGGGCAAGAGCATGTTGACCAGATCGCCCTTTTCAGTGGCCTCCTCGGCCGAAAGCGGCTTGAACCCGTGCTCGACCGCCAGGTCGTAGTTCGGGCCGCCGGGCCGCTGGCCGACGATCACGTTGCAGCCGCTGTCGCGCAAGTTCTGGGCATGGGCGTGGCCCTGCGAGCCGTAGCCGATGATGGCAATGGTCTTGTTCTTCAAAAGCGAGAGGTCGGCGTCTTTGTCGTAGTAAATCGTGGCGGGCATGTTCGATTGCGGATTTTGAATTTCGGATTGGAAAAAAACGTGGCTGAATGACGGCGGTTATTTCAAGGGGGATGTGGGGATGCGGAGGAGATTGGGGGATGAAGGCAGCCGCGGACCATCGCGATGCGTCCGGTGCGAACCAGTTCCTTGATGCCGAAGGGGCGGATCAATTCGATGAAGGCCTCGATTTTCCGTTCCTGGCCGGAGATTTCGATCATCAGTTCCTCGGGGCAGACATTGACGATCCGGCCGCGAAAAATCTCGACCAGCTCCTTGACTTCGCTGCGGCCGGCGCCGGAATCGGCCCGGACCTTGATCAGCATCAGATCCCGCTCGACGAAATCCTGGGAGCTGATGTCGATCACCTGCACGACGGTCACGATCTTTTCCAATTGCTTGCGGACCTGGTCCAGAACGCTGTCGTCGCCGACCACGACGAACGTCATCCGCGACAGTTCCGGATCTTCCGTTTCGCCGACGGCCAGGCTGTCGATGTTGTAACCGCGCGAGGCGAGCATGCCCGAGATGTGCGCAAGCACTCCCGGTACGTTCTGCACCACCGCCGATAGCACGTGCCGCATGTCGAACTCCGAACACCAAGGAACCCTTCATGCTAGCCGTGGCGGGGGGGAGGGACAAGGGGCCTCGATGGGGCGCGCTGTCGACAGCCGTAGCTGAACTCGCAAGAGTTCGGGGCGATGCGCTCGGCCCCTCATCACCGAATTCCGACGAATCTGGCTGGAACGCCGTCGTCTTCACCGACCCCGACGAGTATGGGTGGGGTCGAGGGGGCGCTGGATCTTGGTTATGCTCGACGTTTCGGACTCGCGAGCGCAGGCCAGGCAACCCGACTTCAAGGAGGCGGCATGGACGATCACGATCAGCGATTCAAGACGCTATTACAACTCTCATTCGCCGATTTCTTGCGGCTTTTCTTCTCGACATGGGCGGCGCGCTTCGATCTGAATCACATCGAATGGCTCAATCTGGAGATCTTCGCCGACCCGCCCAAAGGCAAGCGGCGAACACTGGACCTGGTTGCCAAGGTCCGGCTCCGTAAACAAGTGCGGCCGGCCGGAAAGCGGCGGCAGTGGCTCGCGCTGATCCACGTCGAGATCGAAGGCCAAGACCGGGCCGCTCCGCTGCGGCCACGAATGTGGAGGGCCTATCACCACCTGCGCGACAAGTACGATCTTCCCGTGTTGCCCATCGGGCTCTATCTGCGGGTCGGCCTCGATGGCGTGGGAATTGACGTGTACGAGGAGCATTTTTGGGACCTGCGACCGGTACGATTCGAGTACCTGTATGTTGGCTTGCCGGGCTTGGATGGGGTAGAATACCTTGAGGGTGACAACTGGCTGGGGGTAGCGCTGTCGGCGTTGATGCGCGTGCCGAAGGAGCGTCAAGTGTGGCTGGGCGCCGAAGCGTTGCGGCGGATCAGCGCGGCGCCGCTGCCGGACCAACATCGCTACTTGCTGGGAGAGTGCGTTCAGACATATTTGCCGTTGGACGAATCCCAGTGGGACGATTTCAACAACCTCTTGACGACGAAGCCTTACGAAGGAGTGAAAAAGATGCGTGCCACGTGGTTTGACCAAGGGGTGGAAAAGGGACGGGAAGAGGGACGACGCGAGGCGTTGACGGACCTGCTGGTCGGGCGATTTGGCGCGCTCCCCAAGAAGTTGTCCCGACGACTGAAGTCACTACCTCCCGAACAAGTTGCCTCCCTTTTCAAGCAGGCGTATCAAGCGAAGTCCCTTCGCGAACTGGGATTGGAAGACTAAGGGCCTATTCGGGGACCGCCATCGTGGTGCGGGTGTCTCTCTACGCCGTTAACCCTTTTCCGATTTTGTATTACCCAGATCCCCCGCGTTTTCTAGGCTTTGATCCATGCATCACTCGAATTTAGCGACACTCGTTTTGGCAATCTCGGCGGCTTGGGATGCGAAACGCCCTAAATACGTGGTGGTTCAGCATTTCGGAAAAGGGTTAACGGCGTAGGGTTCCTGCGCGGTTTGTGCGGGCCTCAAGGTCCGCGATCCAGACGTCACCGGGTCGTGGGTTCATCGAGGAGATCCAGGACCTCTTGCTCCACCTTACGGGAGCGAACGATGTCGAGAAGGTGCTGGTCGGCCAACTCGATGATTTCCAAGACCTGGCTCCGCACTTGTGTGGCAGTTTCCGGAGTCCATTCTCGGAGCTTCTTGTCGAGTCGCTTAGCTAGGACGTCCATGATGACCGCACTGTGTTGTGTTTGGTTACCTGAGATTGGCACTCAGCATTGATCCAAGGATATCATGAGACCCCGAGCCTAACCAGACCGATAACGAGGCACGAAACCGGCGGGTGTCCCGGTTTCACGCTGGCGGCTACAGGGGACCGGTCCTTCATTCCATTCTTGTCGTTTTCACAAACGCCGCCCCGTCGTTGCCGAAGGCAGCGACGGGGCCGACGGACGCGCGAAGACGAGGAGGCGATTCGCTCGGTAGCGGCCAACGTCACGAACCACCGGGCAAGCCGGGGGCATGAATTGTTCCGCGCAGTGGCGGAACAAATCTTGGATCAAAACCAATTGACCACGATTCGGCACGCCGCGCATGCCATCCCGGCGCATGCTACGTTCCGCCGCATTCGTGGCCGAGTGCGGAGCAGCGGGCCAGGTCATTCCTCCGGCGCCGCGGCCGGAGGTTCGATCAGGGCCTCGGCCTCGTGGAGCAGTTTCTTGCCTTCGTAATCAGCGAATCTAACGCGGAGGACATCCCACGCCTTCCGAAGCGTCGTGCGCGCTTCGTCCAGTTCGCCAAGCTGGTACTGGCACATAGACACCATTGACAGCGCACCTACGTCATTGCCATTCTCTACTTTCTTCAACCGCAGCCGATATCGGCCGCTGACGGCGTCCGTCCTGACTGAATGCGCAAAGTTACTGCCACTCGCTACTTTCGCCAACGCCTCGGCGTAGCGCCCGAGGCGATATAACGCCAGGGCTCGAAGCCGCACGTCAACGATTCCGCCGCCCGCCTCTATCTGATCGAACCAACGCAAGACGAGCTCGTACTGGCTATGCGGCTGGTCCGGCTCAACCATCTTCCAAGATTCCGGTGTCGACAATCCGCTCCGCCAATAGGCTGGTCCGGCCAACCTCCCGGCCTCCAGTGCGTCCTGGAACGCCAGTTCCGGTCGAACACGCGCTAAAGAACGGTCGTGATAGTGTCTCCACGTCGGCTCCGCAGCGATCAGGCGATCTTGGAACTCGATCTGATTTTCGAGTGTACTGGGTACACTGGGTACTTCGAGTTCGCGCCGCAGCCAGTACAACCGGTCACTCGCCATTGGTCCCGGAAACGGGAAAGCACCGGCTTGCGCCGCCAGGCGCAGGAGCGCTTGGCGTTTCGCCTCCCAAGTCGCCTCATCCCAAGGCGCAAACTTGTCGTCTTCGTTGATCTCACCCCGCGCAACAAGGCCGGCCCAAAGGACCACCGCCTCGGCATCAAGTGTTTCTGGTTGTTCCGGAAGAAGCACCAGTGAGTCGGGCGAAATCCACCACACTCCGTTTGAGCAAACAATGTGAGAGTTCCCACTGTTGCCGTCTAGGTCGCCTATGGGGCGTTCAGTCGCGAGGTCCCACAAGTCGTTCCGAAGCAGCAGCCGGCGGCCATCCTCCGCAAACTCTGCCGCCTCGGGCGAAAACCGATGGTGCCCTACTTGGGGACGCGCATGAAGCGAGGACAGATCGTAGACACGACCCTTGTCGGTGAGGACGAGTTGGTCCTTGACGCGATAGGGCGAGATGGGTGCAGTTCCGCCGCGCCCGTGTACACAGCATTCCGAAAAATCAACGTTAATGACATCTTCGCTGACGAAGAACATATTTTCATCATATCCCTCGACCATGCAAACCGGGCCTTCCGGCAACCAATCGTCCACGTGCCAGCAGCGGAGCTCGTTGCCGGAAAGCGTGGCGAGCCGATCACCGCTGGGGCTAAAATCTGCCAGCGCCTTACTTGTCGCAGTCCCCAGCGCCCGCATGCGGTGGCCGTCGCGCGCCGACCAGATCTGCACCGGGCCATCCCCGTCCGCAACGACGATGCGGCTGTCAGGGCTCACCATCACTTGGCGAATCCAACCGTCGTGCTCGGTCAGCACGGCGATCCTCGATCCGCTGAGCGCATCCCACAATTGAAGATGGCGGCGCGTGTCGCAAAGCGTAATGCAACGCTCGCCGTCAACAGTCAATAGGGCCGAGTTGATGCTTGTTGGATGCTCCAATGGCGCTCCGCGCGGCATGCCCGTGGCCGTGTCCCAGAGTCGCACAAGCCACACGTCCCGTGATCGTTCATGCTCAGTCGCCCAGACAGTTTGACCATCCGTCGAGAAGCCGAGGACGCCGAAGTCGTCGACCAACGGCCACTCATCGGCCCGCAGCACAACGCGTAATCGGCACGACGGAACTTCCCAAACGTGTAATGCCCCTTGTTCGCTTCTGGTAAGAAGCAACTTCCCATCCTCGCTCCAAACCTCCTGAATCACGTCGAACCCGTCGACCGAGAGCTCAGGTACGAGGGGGCAGATCGTCTGGCCCCAGGCCAAGACGCTCATGGTGAGATACTCCTTCCATTCCGGCGCATGATCTGGCACCGTCAGCAAAAGACTCGCGAGTTCAAGTAGCCCAAGCGGAACGTCTCTGCCCTGATTGATCGTTTCCAGCACCTGGTCGGTCTGGATGCCAAGTGCGAGAATCTCGGCCTTTCTGCGCGCCGTGATTTCGGCGTCGCGGGCGGCCACGGCCTTGCGGCGCTCGTCGGCCTCGGCATCGCGCGCCACGACGGCGTCATTTTCGGCGCTAACCGCACGGAACAAGCCCCAGGTCGTGCCGATGACGCCGCCGACCAATGCCAACAGCACCAGCGCCGCGGCTAGCACAGACCGCTTGTGCCGCCAGAGGAACTTCCGCAACTTGTACGCCGACGACGGCGGGCAGGCCTCGACCGGCTCGTCGTGAAGGTGCCGCTCGACATCCCGCGCGAGGCCGTTGGCCGTCTCGTAGCGCCGCATGCGGTCTTTCTCAAGGCAGCGCATCACGATCCAATCGAGCTCGCCGCGCACGGCCTTCGTCAGCCGCGCCGGCTCCGTCCGCCGCCGCGCCGCCAGGCCGGCCAGCGACTCTTTCGACTCCGAGAGCCGCGTGCTCGGTTTGGGCGGGTCGTCTTCGCGGATCATCCGCAGCATCTCGGCGTAACCCGCTTGCTTGAGCCGCTTGCGGTCCAGGGGCGTCGTGCCCGTCAGCAACTCGTAAAGCAGCACGCCCAGGGCGTAGACGTCGGCCCGCGTGTCGATGTCGAGCGCGCTCAGTTCGGCCTGCTCGGGGCTCATGTACTCCAGCGTGCCGACGACCTGACCGATCTCGGTAAACATCGAGCCGTCGGTCAGCGGCTGGTAGAGCGCTTTGGCGACGCCAAAGTCAATGACTTTGGACACGGGTCGGCCGTCCTGGATGGCCACCAGGACGTTCGAGGGCTTGATGTCGCGGTGGATGATGCCCTTGGTGTGCGCGTGCTGGATGGCCTGGCAGACCGGCACGAACAGCTCCAACCGCTCGCGCAACGTGAGGTGCAGCTCGTCGCAATACTTCGTGATCGGCACGCCCTTGACCAGCTCCATCACGAAGTAAGGGCGGCCGGCGACGAATTGCGGATTTTGGATGTCGAATTTCGGATCGTTCGGATCGTCAATTCGCGCTCGCGCCGTGGTGCCGGCATCGAGCACTTTCGCGATGTTCGAGTGGTCCATCAGGGCCAGGGCCTGGCGTTCGGCCTCGAAGCGCCGCAACACCAACGCCGAATCCATGCCCGGCTTGATGAGCTTGAGCGCCACGCGGCGCTTGACCGGCTCGGTCTGTTCAGCCGCCCAGACGACGCCCATGCCCCCCTCGCCCAGACGTTGCAAGAGCCTGTAGGGGCCAATCCACGTGCCGGGCGCCTCGGTCGCCGCCTGAAACCCGGCGGTGCCGGCCTGGGCGGGGCCAGCCTCGGCCGGCGGCGCGCCGGCCACGGCCGGTTGTTCCATGAAACTGCCGATTTCGCGATGGACCTGGAGCAGATCGGCGACCCGCTCGCGCAGCTCGCGGTCGCCGGCGCAGACCCGCTCGAGGTACCCGTCCCACTCGTCGGGAGGCAGCTTGACCGCGGCGACGAAGATTTCGCGAGCTTGCAAAGGATTGACGTTCATTGTGCGTTGGCCTTTTTGAGGCCGGGGGGCGAGCCCCTGGCCTGGTTTCGATACCAGTAGACCTACAGTACAGTGCGACGTCGGGCTGTCGATTGTCCGGAAAAAATCCGCGAGGGGAACTTTTGCTTCACGCGGCCGAGAATGAGACATTCTCGGTGGCTGGGGCAGAGCGTCAGCGATGCCCCGGTCGCTACCGAGCCGGGGCATCGCTGACGCTCTGCCACCAGCCACCACTTTCCCGCGGCAAAATGTCTCATTCTTGGCCGCGTGAAGTATATTCTCCGTCGAACACGTGGCGGTGTAGCCATGCGCGCGCGTAGCTCCAATGTTCGTACGCCGTCGAACGCGCGATTCCAACCAATTCGGCGGCATCTTCCACCGACAGGCCGGCAAAGTACCGGAGCTTGACCAATTGCGCGGCGGTCGGATCGTCGGTCGCGAGGCTGTCGATGGCGTCGTTGATCAACAGCAGTTCATCCGGCGACTCGCGTGCGACCGCAAAGTTGCCGTCGGTGTCCACTCGTTCGAGATCGCCGCCGCGTTTGAGCCTCCGCTTGGCCCGCGCGCGTTCGACCAGGATCCGGCGCATCGCTTCGGCCGCCGCCGCGAAGAAGTGACCGCGGCTGTTCCAGTCTTGGCAATTCGGCACGTCCACCAGTCGCAGGTAGGCTTCGTGAACCAACCCCGTGGCATCCAGCGTCTGGCCCGGCTTCTCGTTGGCCAGTCGTTGGGCCGCAAGTCGGCGCAGCTCGTCGTAGACCAGCGGCAGCAGTTCGCCCGCCGCCCGCGGTTCACCGGCTTGGATCGCATTCAGGATGCGGGTGACGTCGGACATTACCGTTGAGCATATCCGCGGAGTTTTGGTTTCGCAAACCAAGTGAGCCGCCAGCGCGCGGCGACGCGCCACATCGCCGAATTCTTGCGAATTCGGCTGTACACCCCAGGTCGGAATTCTCACGAATTCCGC
>DATLQY010000537.1:0-2767 GCA_035534975.1 Pirellulales bacterium | reverse complement strand
CCGGATCGATGAACGCGGCGCCGTTGCCGAGCAGTTCCGTGACCACGACCTCGCGGCACTGCCCCTGCTGGCTGCCCGGATGGGTCCACTTCGCCTGGCCAGGCTCGAGACGCTTTTTCAACGACCGGCAGACATCGTCGTCGGCCGCGCGCGACCAGCTCCGGCGATAGAGCCGGTTGACCAATTCGGCAAACACCAGGTCAAAGGTCACCAACAAGGAAGCCGCCGACGGCGTACCCCACTGGCAGCACTGCAAGACTGCCTGTTCGAGGCTGATGAGCTCGGCGGCCCGCAACGTCTGCCGGGCGTCCTCATAGATCAGGGTTTCGACCGCCGCTGATCCGTCGTCGGCTCGTTTGCCGGGCTGCAAGGTCATGAAGACGCATCCGCGGTCGTTGGATGGTCGCTCGCAACTGACCCAGCCCGCCCACTCGCGGGCCAACGCCTCCGGCGGCCCAATCTTCACGATCCGCGCATGGGAAACGCCTTGTTCGACGACTTCGACCCGCAGCGCGTGTTTGTCGCGAGCGCTCGAATAGCCGCCGAGCCGATCGACGACGACGATGTTCTCGGCCTTGGGAAATGTTGCTTGCAACAGGTTGGCCGCGCTGGCCAACAGCGCGTCCAGGGCCGTTTGGCCGGGATCGGCGCTGCGCAGCGATTCCTGCATCGCGTCCTGCACTTGAATCAGCCAAATGACCGGCATGGCGCCGCCTCATTCGTGGGGTCGGTCGGAGTGCTCGATTCGATAGCCCAACGCGACGATGGCCTTAAGCGATTCCATCGCCGCGTTGCGGTCGTAAACTTTCTCCGATTCGGGCAACTGACCGTAGGGCACGAGGCAAGGGTGTTTCTTGCCCGCGTCGTCGCGCTTCGGTCCGAACGTCCAGCCATCGGCCAACCGTTGCCGGGCCCAGATGTCGTGAGCGTTCTCGGCCAACTGTTCCACGAGCGCTTCGATTCGGGCCGGCAGCTCGACCTGGGACGTGTTGATGGGCTGGGGTTCGTATTCCATGTGTTTCCTGGGGGCTGCCCGCCCTAACTCGAATGATTCATCGCCCCGTTGCTGGCTTCGAAAAACGCGCAGATTCTTGAACAGAAGCAAACCAAGAAAACGAAGGAATGCGAATCCCTCGAACTGCCGGTCACTTTCCAGGCGTCCCTTGCCCCTCTTTCGTTGCCTTCGTTGGCTTCTGTTCGATCTTTTTCGTCCGCCGCGTCCAGCCGTCGCTTGACTTCACTCCTCGTCCACCGCCCGGAGCACGTCGGCGCGCAACGCCGCGGCCGTTTCCGACAGGCCGTTGGCCGCGGGACGCGCAAGGTCGTCCTCGCCGATCCAAGACCAGGGCAAACCGCTGTTGTTCAAGGCGCGCGCAAGCTCGCCGCGGGGGTCGTGCAAGTCGATCTTCGGCAGCGTAATCCGGCAAAGGTGAAATCGGTAGCTCCGTTCCGTGGCGTAGCGCACGCTCTTCTGTCGCACCATCGCCTCGCCGCCCAAGCTCGGGACTATTTCACCGTCGTAGCGCGTATCGGCCTGAAACACCTGCTGGGCGACCGGCTCGGGCTTGTCGCCCTCACACAGACGGCCCGAGGGAAAGAACAGGTCTTTCTGGTGCGGCGCGTTCTGAATGAACAGCAGCTCGCGCTTCCCCGACGCGCCGCGCCGGCAAAGCAGCGCCAGCGATGACTCCTGAACGTAAGGCGCCGCGGTGCTCCGCTGGCCCGGCTTGCTCTCCAGCGCGCGGGCAATCTCCTTGGCCGACCAGGAGACCAACGGCGAGGCGACCAATTGACCGAAGTCCAGATAGCCGCACGGCTCCGCCAGCGCGCCGGCGGGCAACGACCGCCCCGGCGCCACTTCGCAGACGACATACTTGTAATAGGTTTCCTTGTCGCCGCTCCACGAGGGCCCGAACGCGCCGACGCTCTCCAGCGGCATGGCCTTGCCTTTCGGGAGCGGGCCGACGTGTTCTTCGAAGGCGCGCAGCGCCTCTTTATCGAGCGGCTCGCCCGCGCGCGGCTTCGTCATCGGAAAGGTGTAAGCGTTCCAGCGTTGACTGAAGCTCACGAAAAAGCGGCCGTCATCGTCCTGGGCCACGGCGGCCACCACGTTGATCGCTCGAATGGGCATGATGTTCTCCTTCGGATAGGCGAACGGCAGGCGACCCCAGCTTACCGCGCGCTCGTACGGGTTGCTACTCCACGCCGGCCTTCGCCAACAACAGGGCCATCGTCTCGCTGACTAACTGGCCGTCAGCGCACCGACCCGCCGCAATTTCGGCTGAGGTCAGCCAGCGGTTGGCCGAACTTGCCTCGACTTTTTGCGCAGCCGACGGGCTGCAAAGTCGCACATCGAACAATTCCACGGTATAAGCGGTTTCCTCGCCAGACCCGCCCGACCTGGCCGTGTACTCCAGGTGCGCAATCGGCTCGTTGGGGCAGAAGAAATCGGTCCCTTGGACCAGCCCCAACTCTTCGCCCACCTCTCGGGCAACACACTCGCGGAACGACTCATCGGGCAGCCGGTGCCCGCCAACAAGGTTGAAGCGGCGCCAGTTGCGGTTCCACTGGGCGAGCCAGAGAGTCCGGCCGCACTCGTTTCGACGGATCAGGGCCAGGGCGGCGACGGATGTTCTCACGCGAATCTTCCGAAAAAGGCGATCTCGTTCATCCTACTCCGTTCAATCCACAGCCAGCCGCGACGCCGGTTGCCGTGAATCGCCCCTTTGACGATGTTTCGATTTTAGGGGTATGGACGCCCCTTGTC
>DATLQY010000536.1:0-4792 GCA_035534975.1 Pirellulales bacterium | reverse complement strand
CTCCGAGCACCCGCGTCAGCCATTCGCGCGCGCGCAGGTCGCCATGCAGCGCCTGACGCTGCGCCGTGTCGACGACCACGCGCCAGCGCTCCGGCGTCACCACGTCGAAGACGACCGACCAGTACGTGATCTCGGGCTCGGCGTCCGTTGGCGCGGCAAATGGTGGAATCGCTCGCGCCTTCGGTGCAGTGCATTCCGCCTTCGGCGCAATGCGACCCTCCGCCCGCGCCTTGGCGGCTCTCGCCTCCGCGACTTCGGTAAGGAGCTGCACATGCGACACGCGTTGGGACATCACGCGGATGGTTGCGTCGACGCGCGCCGCGTCAGCCACCCCCAGCACGCGGAGCAGCCAATCGCGAGCTCGGTCATCCCCGCGTGACGCCTCCTGGTAGGCGGCCTCGACGATCGCGCGCCAGGTCTCGGGGGGAACCACCTCGCGCACGCCCGCGCGGTACGGCTCGCCGCGTTTCGCCGTGGCAACGACTTCCGACTTCTCACGTTTTCGCGCAACATCGTGCTCATAGCTCATGCGTCACCTTCGTAAGAGGCCAGGGGCTTGCCCCTCTTTGTTCTACACAAGTCGCGAGTGATGCACCGTCCCGTTCACGGGGCCTCCCGCGAAGCGGTCATAGCCCCGGCATTTATGCGCATTTATGCCGGGGAAAACGGGAGCACATTATTGTGTATTCAGCCCCGTTCACGGGGCTTACCATTTGCTTGGCTTAAGCCATCCTGGAAGCCCCGTGAACGGGGCTGGACGAAAGTCAAGTGGTGCAGTTTGCGAACCCGGCGTAAACGCCGGGCCGAATACCGCTGCGCGGAAGCCCCGTGAACGGGGCAAACCGGCGTCCGGTCGCTACAAAAGATGTGTAGAACAACGAGGCATCGCCCCAGGTACACGGACACGCTCCAAATGTCGCGAAGCCCTCAACGGGCAACGCCGTCAGCGTTATCGCCAGACCGCGCCAACACGCCGACTGCGACTCAATCGGCGTTCTTCGCGCAGCGGAAACCGACGTGCGTGGCGCCGCTGTCGATGGCGCCCTTCCCGCGGGCACCGGGCCGGTAGCGGACGCAATAGGCGTCGCTGCAAAGGTACGAACCGCCGCGCTGCACGCGCTTCGGTACGCCCGGCTCCTGCGGATCGTGGCTCGAAGGCGGCCCGCGCGGGTTGCGCTTCGCACTCTTGGCATAGTAATCGGGGCGGTACCAGTCGGCACACCATTCCCAGACGTTGCCCGCCATGTCATGCAAGCCAAACCCGTTGGCTGGAAACTGCGCGACCGGCGCTGTACTGGTAAAACCGTCTTCCGCCGTGTTCTCGATTGGGAAGTTGCCCTGCCAGATGTTGGCTTGCCATGCGCCGTCGACGAGCAGCTCGTCGCCCCAGACGAACCGTTTCGCCGCCAACCCGCCGCGAGCGGCGAGCTCCCATTCGGCCTCGGTCGGCAAGCGCTTGTCGGCCCAACCGGCGTAGGCCACCGCGTCGAGCCAGCAGACGTGGACCACAGGATGGTTTCGGCGCGCGTCGATGTCGCTGGCCGGGCCTTCAGGGTGCCGCCAATCGGCGCCTGGCTGGTAAATCCACCACTGCGGATAGGCGGCCAGGTCGACCGGCTCTGCGGGCGGACAGAATACGATCGAGCCGGCAACCAGGCTTTCGGGCGGCGCGCCAGGGTAGTCTTCGGCCTTCGGCGTTTGCTCGGCGACGGTCACGTAGCCGGTCGCGCCGACGAAACGGGCAAATTGGGCGTTGGTCACCTCGGTGCGGTCGATCCAGAAGCCATCGACTTCGACCTCGTGGTTCGGCTGCGCGTCGGCGAACGTCGCTTCGCCGCCCATGACAAACTTGCCGCCGGGGACCCAAACCATCCCTTCGGGCACCGGCCCTGGCGGCTGCCGACTTGCGGCACTCTGGACCGGCGGAACAACGGCCGGATCGACGTTGTCATCGTCGACGGCGGATGTCAGCGGATCGTGTCGCGCCGCGGTTCGGCCGAACGAGGACCAGATTGCGATGCCGGCGCAGGCAATGGCCAACGGCGGAAGAATGACGAGCCGCCAACGGCCCCGACGCCGCCGAGGGCCATTGTGGTCGGGCGATGGTTTCGTTGGCCGTCGGGGCTGGGACATCGTGGATCGGTTCCTGGGGCTTTACACAGACCGATTATATATCAGACACTACTCGTGGGGCAGGTTCCGCGGAACCTGGAATATGATCGCCACCGGATTTCCTGACTTCCAACCGCACGCGCTGTTCCGGGGCGGACACGCGCAGACGCTGGCCGGCATTTATTTGCCGGGCTCGAGGTACCCGTACCGCGCCGTGCAACGGCAGGTGGTGGTGGCCGATGGCGACCGGATCGTGCTACACGACGACCAGCCGAGCGGTTGGCAGCCGGGAGAGCGAACGGCGATCATGATCCACGGGCTGGCCGGTTGCCATACGAGCCCTTACATGCGGCGGATCGCCGGCAAGCTCGCGGCCCGCGGCGTGCGCGTGTTTCGCATGGAGCTCCGTGGCTGCGGGGCGGGCCTCGGTCTGGCGCGGCTTCCCTACCATGGCGGCCAATCGGACGACGCCGCCGCCGCGGCGGAAGAAGTGGCGCGGCTTTGTCCAGGGTCGCCCACGACGCTGATCGGCTTTTCGCTGGGCGGCAACATCACGCTCAAACTCATCGGCGAGCTGGGCGATCGGCCGTGCGGCGGGCTCGACAGCGCCATTGCCGTCTGCCCGCCGGTCGACTTGCAGGCCGCCGTTGCGCGCATGAGCCGGATGCAGAACCGCCCCTACGACCGGCACTTCGTCAAACTCCTGTTGCAACGAGTCGACGCGCGGCAACGGGTCATGCCCGACGCGCCGACGGTCGAATTCGCCAGGCGGCCTCGCGGACTTTGGGAATTCGACGATGCCTTCACGGCTCCGGTGTCGGGCTTCGGCACCGCCGAAAACTATTACCGCCGGGCCAGTTCGTGCCGGGTTGTGAACAATATCCGCCGGCCGGTGTTGCTGATCGCCTCGCGCGACGACCCGCTCGTGCCCAGCGTCTCGCTGGAAGCGCTCGATATGCCCGCGGCAGTGCGGCTTTACCTCACCGACAGCGGCGGCCATCTCGGTTTCGTCGGTCGCAGGGGACAAGACCCCGACCGCCGTTGGCTCGATTGGCGCATCGTCGAGTGGGTGTTGGCGCGGCAGCAAACTTGACGCGGCCGAGAATGAGAGGTTTTGCAGCGGTGGCTGGCGGCCGGGGCCGGTGAAAACTTGGCCTTGAGGCGTTTGGAGGTGGATCCCAGTTTTGTTCCGCTCTTTGGCAGGGTCCGGATGCCGGTTTGCCCCGTTCACGGGGCTTCCGCGCAGCGGTATTCGGCCCGGCGTTTACGCCGGGTTCGCAAACCGCCCCATTTGTCTTTCTTCCAGCCCCGTTCACGGGGCTTCCAGGATGGCTTAAGCCAAGCAAATGGTAAGCCCCGTGAACGGGGCTGAATACACAATAATGTGCTCCCGTTTTCCCCGGCATGAATGCCGGGGGCTATGACCGCTTCGCGGGAGGCCCCGTGAACGGGGCGATGCTTCACTCGCAACTTGTGTAGAACAACGAGGGCTTGCCCCCGTCGAGTGATGATTGGCAGGTAGCGAAATGGAGAGGATGACCCCGTGGGGCAGGTATCCAACCTGCCATAGAAGTCCGTATGGCAGGTTGGAAACCTACCCCACGCAAGCCCAGCGGAGTGCAGGCGATCGATTTACACGACAAATGCCGCTTGCAACGGCCGGGCGACGGCGTATAATAACGCGGAACTGACTGGTCAGTTCTACTATCCACCGAGGTCGCTCGCATGCAACATGCCGTCAAAACCAGCTCCCAAACCGCGACCCAATTGGCGCGCTCGGAAAGCCGCAAGGAGGGGATCCTCGATGCGGCCACAAAGCTTTTCGCTGAATACGGTTACGCCGATACCGACACTCAGCTCCTGGCCGAAAAGCTGCAGGTCGGCAAAGGGACGCTCTACCGTTATTTTAAGAGCAAACGCGAGCTGTTCCTGTCCGCCGTCGACCGCGGCATGCGCCGGCTTTGCGAACACATCGACGGTGGCATCGCCGAAATCGACGACCCGCCGGAGCGGATCGCGCAGGTTGTGCGATTGTACCTGGGTTTCTTTGCCGAACACCCGGAGCTGGCCGAACTGCTGATCCAGGAGCGGGCCCAGTTCAAGGACCGCAAGAAACCGACCTATTTCGAGTACCGCGAAGCGAACCGCGAGCGGTTGCGGTCCCTCTATCGTTCGTACATCGCCGAGGGACAGATCCGCGAGATGTCCGTCGATCGGATACTCGACGTCTTGGGCGATCTGCTCTATGGCACGATGTTCACGAATTATTTCTCGGGTCGGCAAATCTCGGTCGAAGCCCAGGCCCAAGACATCTTGGACGTGGTGTTTCACGGGATCCTCAGCGAGGCCGGCCGCCGGCGCCGGCCGCCCGGCTAAGCTCGTATACGCAGTTTTCGTAGGGTGGGCAGCGCCCACCAAGTTCAATTTTTGCAGGCATACCGTGGAAAACGGACGAGTGGAAGCCATGACGTGCCCAGCGCCGCTTAAAGAGATCGTCCGGCTTTCTGGTACGGTGGAACTGGCGTGCGCAAACGGTCGCCCGCAGGTTTGTGGGACTTTATTCCGTTTTTGTTCCGCCACTGCGTGGAAGCTGTCATGCCACCGGCTTGCCCGGTGGTCCGTGACGTTCGCTGCTAAAAAGAACGCGCCGCGCTGTCCACCTGTCGACTTCCTCCGCCGT
>DATLQY010000535.1:0-3247 GCA_035534975.1 Pirellulales bacterium | reverse complement strand
GACGCTCTGCCGCCAGCCACCACTTTTCTCGTCATTCATGGCCGCATGCATTATTTGATCGAGTGATGGTGGGCGGTGCCCCACCGGTCCGGGGCCCTTCATCCTTCATCCTTCCCACACCGGCTTGCATTCCTTCGGCCGATCAACGAACATAACATGCTAGCCCTCCCCTGAAAACCACCACCCCACCAGAATTCACGCCATGCCCCGTTCCCTGCATTTCGTACTGATTGCCACGCTCTGGACGGCTCCCGCCCCGGCCGACGAGTGGCCGCAGTTTCGCGGTCCTGACGGCGATGGACACGCGAGCCAGCGAGGGCTGCCGCTGTCGTGGAGCGAGACGGAAAATGTCGTCTGGAAGGCGCCTGTGCCGGGCTTGGGCTGGTCGTCGCCCGTCATCCGTGGCGATCAGCTCTGGCTCACGACCGCAATGGACGAGGGCCATTCGCTACGGGCCGTTTGTATGGACGCCGCGAGCGGCCAAATCGTCCACGACGTCGAAGTTTTTCATGCCGACAATCCCGGCTCGGTCCACAAGAAAAACAGCCACGCATCGCCCACTCCCATTCTGGAGGGGGACCGCGTTTACGTCCACTTCGGCGACAACGGCACCGCCTGCCTGGCGAGCGACGGAACGATCGTCTGGCAAACCAACGATCTCAAGTACGCGCACGGTCACGGTCCGGCCGGTTCGCCCGTTCTCTACGAAGATCTGTTGATCGCCAGTTGCGATGGGACCGACGTGCAATTCGTCGTTGCCCTCGATAAGAACACGGGTTCGGTCCGCTGGAAGACCGACCGCAAGGGCGCCATGGCCTATTCCACGCCGCTGGTAATCCGTGTCGGCGATCGGGACCAACTCGTGAGCACCGGAGGCGAGTGGGTGATGGCCTACGACCCTCAGACCGGCGCCGAGATATGGCGGGCGCGCTACCCGTCAGGCTACTCCAATGTGCCTCGGCCGGTGTTCGGCCACGGCCTGGTGTTCGTGGCCTCCGGCTACGACACGCCCTGGATCTATGCCATCAGGCCCGACGGCACGGGCGACGTGACCGACACGCACGTGGCGTGGAAGCTGCAAAAGGGAGCGCCCCGGAACGCCTCGCCGCTGATCGTCGGCGACGAGCTGTACCTGGTCGACGACCAGGGAATCGCGAGCGGTCTCGACGCCGCGACGGGCGAGCAACGCTGGCAGAAGCGCCTGCCCGGCAACTACTCTGCCTCGCCGCTCTTCGCCGACGGCAGGATTTATTTGACCAACGAAACGGGCATGACGACGGTCATCGCCCCGGGCCGAAAATTCAAGGAATTGGCGGCGAATACGGTCGACGGCGACACCTTGGCTTCACTCGCCGTCGCCGGCCGCGCCATCTACCTGCGGACCAACTCGCATCTTTACCGCATCGAGAAGCCATGACAAGCGACCCATGACCAAGCACCGTTTGATCGGCGTCGTGGGATTGGCATTTGTCGTGAGGGCCGCGTTGCCGTTGGCGGCGCTCGCCGTGACCTGGCCTCAAGGGCCGCTGATTCACGAACCCGACAGCGCCGGGTATGTCCGCCTGGCGGAGGAGCTGGTCGAGACGGGGCGATTCACCGTGGACGGCCGGCCGGAAATCGAACGCACCCCGGGCTACGTCTGCTTACTCATCCCCGGCGTCCTTTCCGATCACATCGACGCCGTGACGATCGCCCTTCAGTGCATCGTCGGAAGTCTCACCGTTTTCTTGACATTCCACCTTGCCTTGGTGGTCTTCGAGAGGGCCAGCGCGGCACTAGCCGGCGCGATCGCTTGCGCTTGCGAGCCTCTGTCGGTGCTGTATGCCGGCAAGCTACTCAGTGAAACGACATTCACGTGCGCGGTCGCCGCGGTCCTGCTCTTTCTCGCGCGCTATCTACGTCGCGGCGGGTGGCGCGACCTGGTCGTATCGGCCGTCGTATTGGCCGCCGCGATTTACGTCCGGCCGATCGCCCTCTACTTGCCCGGCGTGCTGGGAGTGTCGATCGTGGTCGGACGCTGGCGGCAATGCCCCTCACGATTGCGGCTCTTGGGCCAGGCGGCGGCGTTCATCGGCTTGGCGGCGGGCCCGCCGGTCGCCTGGATTGCCAGGAACGAGATGGTCGCCGGATATGGCCGTTTTTCGGCGATGGGCGACGTCAATCTCTATTTCTGGAATGCCGCGGGCGTCGAAGCGGCGCGGCAAGGCCAACCGCTCGCGGACGTTCAGCGCGCCTGGGGTTACTTCAGCAATGAGATTTTTTTTGAGCGGCACCCTGGGGCACGCGGCTGGATGGCGGCCCAGCGGTACGGCTTTTACCGTGTTGAGGCCCGGCGCATCCTCAGCGAGGCGCCAGGCACGACGTTGGCGGTCTACCTCGACGGTATTCGCGGCACGCTCATCGACCCCGGAACGCAGGCATTTCGCGACTATTTCCGCGAAAAACAAACGCCTGTCGCCCAACTGGCCAAGGGGCCAACCGGTGCCTGGGCGCGCCTGCGCCACGCGCTGGCCACCAGGCCGCTCGTGGTTGCGCTTCACTTCTTGCTGCACGTCGTCGTTCTTGGGTTCCCGGCACTGGCCCTGGTTGGTTGTCTCACCCAAGGCAACTGGCGGCGGCTGCCGGTCGCAATTCTGCTTGTCACGCTTGCCTATTTCCTCCTGCTCTCCGGTGGTCCCGCCGGGTACCACCGCTTTCGGCTACCCCTCGTGCCCATCGTCTCCGTGCTGGCCGGCGCCGGCTGGACGGCATTGTGGAACTGGCGCTCAAATTAGAACAGGCAACAGCAAGGTCTTCCCGTTGCGCAGCAACGAGAAGGCGAAAAACGGTGGGCATCGAAGCGGCTGAGCCTCTCTGGCCGCGAGGCGCCAACGTCGCGCCCGCCGCAATGCCAGCGTCGCGGAGAAAGGCTTTTAGAACAACGGCCCGCTCAAAGGCTCGGATGGGAGAATGACCACGTAGCTCTGACACTCCGTGGCGGAGATCGCCGGTCGCCTTTGGCGACCGGCCTGATGGCTCCGTCACGGAGGCTAACCGGCATGCCCGGCACCCCCCGGCTGTGCCGCCGGCGGCCCGAGGGCCGGCCGGAGTGACAGCCCAGCCCGCATGTATGCGTCATTCATTGCCAGGGGCCCACGGGTTTGCGACCAACGAGCATGACCGCCGCCAGATGATCGCGCTGTTGCCGAAAAATGGTGCAAATTCAGTTAGACGGCGGCGGCGAGAAGCTGTTTCAACCGGTCGAGCA
>DATLQY010000534.1:0-6224 GCA_035534975.1 Pirellulales bacterium | reverse complement strand
CGCCGAAGCCCAGTAATCCATGCTTGCCATAGCGATCCGTCTCCAGCCCCGCTCCCAGGCCCCGCCAGTAATAAATTATTATACCTATACATATTACTAAATCAATAGGCTGGCACGATTAAATCGACAGACTCCTTGCCTTCATCGTTCATCCCTCATCTTTCATCCTCGTCTCATACAAAGCGGCTTCCATCCCGCCGCGATTTCCGCCCGTACGATCCGTTCTCGCTCGGCCAGGTGACCTGGCCGCGCGACCGACGCCGCCACGCGGTCGAGGCCCAGCTCGGCCCCGCGAGTCGAGCCCCAACGGCGCGGGTCTCCCGCCGGGTGCGGCGGGCAATACGAGCGTACCCCTGCCAGCCGCCAAGCGCGGGCCGAGAGCTCGATGTCTTCGCCGTTGGTGCCCGTCACCGCCGGCTCGGCGAACAAGTATTTCACCCACTCCGTCCGCAGGAACCACGCCTGCCCCACCAGGTCGACCTCGACCGCCGAATCGTTCGGCCGTTGCCAGCCGTGCATCGTGCGGCTGGCGTAGCTCGGCCCCGAATCTCCACTGTCGAGAAGCACGAGCCCGGCGGTGCCCATGATGCCCGGCGTCGATTCCATGGTTTGCAAGCAATTGGAGAACCAGTCAATGCCGGGCACCGAATCGTCATCGAACACGGCCACGTAGTCCGTCGGCGCCAGAAGTGCCAAGGCGAAACGGCAATGGAAAAAAGCGTTGGGCGTGCAGCACACGAGGCGATCGAAGTCCATGTTTCGCAGGGTGGCGGAAAAATCGTCCCACGGCTCATTGGCCCAGGCCCACACCTGGTTCGGCGGCACGCTTTGCCCGCGCACCGCCGCCGTCAGCGCTTCAAGCGTATGCGGCCGACGGTACGTGGTAATAATCGCGGTGATGGGCATGGGAAGGCGTTAGGCGATAGGCGTTGGGCGATAGGAGAACGAGGAACGTGAGCCACGGATGCGCACAGATTCACACGGATTGTCGTTCCAAATTTGCGAAATCTGCGCCACCAGTGGTTACTCTTTCGTGTGTTTCGTGTGTTTCGTGGTCAAGCGTTTCGAGAGCGATGAGTGGTCCGTCGAAAGGGGGTGTTGGGCTTTAGGCTTTGAGCGACGAGGAGCCAATGCTCACCACCAGTCCGCTCCACACTCCGCGCTCCGCGTGTCGCCTCACCTCCTCACCTCCTCACCTCCTCACCCGCGCCCCTCCTCACCCGTTCCCTCCCATCCGCCCGCCGCGGCGCGCGTACATGGCGCGCGCCTCCTGCTGGTTCTGATGATCGATCTCCATGATCACCTGGGCCTGCTTCTGCATCAGCATCTCGCGGTACTGCGACGACTTGTCGAGCGTGATCGCCTCGGCGATCAGGCGCATCGCTTCGGCGTAGTTTGCCCGCGCCGCATGGCCGTGCGCCAGCCCCAGCCGCGCGCGGACGTCGGTGGCGTCGATGGCCAAGGCGCGCTGGTAGGCGAGCGCGGCGCTGTCGGCCATTTCCAGGCCCAGGTAGGCGTCGCCCAGCGTGTCCCACAGGTCGGCCGATCGAGCCGAATTCAGCGAGATCGCGGTCGCCGCCAGCCGCAGGGCCGAGGCGAAATCGCGTGTGGCGAACATCAGGCACTTCGCCGCCTCGCCCATCAACTGCCAGTTCCTCGGCTGGCGCGCCAGCGCCTCTTGATAGGCGCCCAGCGCCGCCTCGTTCTGCCCCCACTGCTGCAATTGCCGGGCGCGCCCGACCGGCTCCGTCAGCCATTCTTCCCTCGCCTTGTCGAAGAGCTCGCGGAAACGCTCGATTGCCGTTTCGCTTGGGTCGCGCCCCAATAGCCGCGAGTGGATTCGCTCGCGGTCGGTGGCGGGCTCGATCCAGCGGCAGCCGGCCCGCTTGCCAAAATACTCGCCCAAGAGCGCGAAATTGAGCCCGATACTTGTCGAACCCGAGAACTTCTGGTGCATGGCCCCCTCGGCCGGCTCTTCCGGCGTGGTCGGCCCGTAGTCGTTGATCAGGATAAACCCGCCGGCACTCAAAAGGCCCAGGCACGCTTCGAGGCACTCAATCGCCCCATAACTGTGCAGCACATGCCGCCGTAGCGTGGACTTTAGTCCGCTTTCCGTCACGCCACCTTCCGACTGTAGCGTGGACTTTAGTCCGCCTTCCGTCATGCTCTCACCGACTCGCGCCGAACCCGGTGGCGTCCCGGTGCCGGCGCCAACCGCCCCGTCGGCCGCCTGCCCCCGCGCCATCGCCGCGGCGAATTCGACATACGGAACCCGCCCGTTCTCCAGCGGGAAATAATCGTAGTCGAGCGTGAAATACGGGTAGAAGTCGATCAGCGTACGCCGCGCATCGGGGGCGCGTGTCGCGGCGCGCTGGGCGATCGCTTCGGGCGTCAAGCCCAGGCCGTTGCGCGCGTTGAAATTGCGCGCCAGACACGTGCGCACTCGCAGCTCTTTCACGACGTCGCCGTCGAACTCGAGCATCGCCGCCGGCAGCGAATCGAGCACATAGTTCAAGAAAACCGCGCTCAGCGGGCCCACCCGCGTAGCGGAAGTCGTGAGACTTCCGACCTCAACACCGGAACCCACGGCCGGCTTCGCCGCCGATCCGCCGTCCGCGCACACCTCCGCCAGCGCGCGGGCAATATCGCGCGCGTCGGCATGCAGCAGCCGGCAGCGGTCGCGGTGCGGCCCCAGCACGCCGGCGCGCTCGATGTCGTCGAGCATTTGTTTCGATGAATCGGCCAGCACAAAACAAAGGCGATCATAGAAATCCTTCTGGCGCTCGTCGCACAAGTCACGGAAAGCGTCGAGCAGGAACCGCGCGAAAAGGCCGGTGCCCGGCCCGATTTCGAGGGCGTAAATCGCGCCGCCGCGCGTTTGACCGTTCTCGTCCGCCGGTTGCTCGCCCGCCTCAAGGTTGGAGAACAGCACCTCGGCAGCATGGGTGGGGAGCGTGCCGTCGTTATTGATTTCGAAAGGCACGTGCTCGCTGGTTTGAAAGGCGAGGCTGCCGCGCGTCTGGTAGAACAGGCGCCCCAGCTCCCACTCGATGCTCTCCGCCAGGGGACGAAAGTCCTCGACGATCAGGCGTTCGGCGCGGGTCGTCGCAAGCAAATCGGCCGCCGACTTAGCCGGCGGCGGCAGTGTTAGGGTAGTCATGGTGAGTCGTCAGTTGTCAGTTGTCATTGGTCAGTTGTCAGTTGTCAGTTGTCAGTTGTCAGTTGTCGGTGGGCGCTAGGAGCCATCAGTGCTCTCGGGTGTGGACGAAGGAAAGCCTCACGCAACGGCGCCAAGGACTTCTGCTTGGTTTGCGCCTTGGCGCCTTTGCGTGAAACCTTTCGCTTATCCGTGTTTTTCCGTGCTCATCCGTGGCCAACGCCAGTCTCTTTCCGAATCTGCGAAATCTGCGTCCTCTGCGGTTACCCGTGTCGTTTTTCGTGTGTTTTGTGTGTTTCGTGGTTACAGTTGCTGAGTGTTGAGTGGTGAGTTGTGAGTTGTGAGTCGTGAGTCGTGAGTTGTGAGGAGTGGTCAGTCGCCTTTCCCCGCGTCCCCCCTCTCTCTTGGCGCCTTGGCGCCTTTGCGTGAAACCTTTCTCTTATCCGTGTTTTTCCGTGCTCATCCGTGGCCAACGCCAGTCTCTCTCCGAATCTGCGAAATCTGCGTCATCTGTGGATTCCCCTGTCCGCCGGTTTCCCGCCCCCACGTTCCGGAAACCGGGGGGCTTACGCCCCCCGCTCGCCATTGTTTTCTACCTTCACCACGTACATACCAGGTCCGCGTTCCTGCTGCCGGGCACCTGGTACTGCCGCGTCCGCCGCCCCTTGGTCCACTCGTCGATGGCCGAGCCGACGTCGACGATTGCCTGCCGCCGCTCCGGCGGCGCGTACTGCCAATAGCGGTGGATGATGATCGCCGACGCCGGCCCGGCCGACACCAGGATCGTCCGCTTGACCGCCAACAGGCGCGCCACGAGCTGGTCGATATCGAAATTCGAGCCGACCACGTCTTGCGGCACCCAATAATCGGCCCCTTCCGGCGCGACCGTCGCCGCGGCGCTCAGGTCGAGCCGTTTGAACCGCTCGTAATTCCCGTTGACGAAGATGTTCGAGAACGTCACGTGCGACAGGGGCAAGGTAATCTGCCGCAGGTACCACTCCTTGGCCGCCGCGTCGCAGCAGCCGTCTGAAATGCCGATGTAATAATCGCGGTCGTTGAACCGCAGCGCCGCCAAGAGCGCCTCTTGAAACGGCGACGCGCCGCCGGCGTAGCGCCAGCCATCGGCCCCTTCGACGGCTTGGCCCATGCAGATTGCGCGCTCGCCGTCGGCGAAACGCGCGAACGCGAACGGAGGGCCGGAAAAATCGAACTGTTCGAAGTCGCGGCGGAAGTCCTGGCGGAAGAAAAGGCGTTGGGCGCTAGGCATTGGGCGTTCGGACGGGGTGACGGGCGAAGGGGGCGAAGGGAAGGGTGAGGGGAAGGGAGACGAGGGTGAGGGGATAAGGGGATCAGGAGATGAGGGGAGTGTTTGCCCATTGCCCTCCCGCTGCGCGCTGTCCCCATGCCCGACTGTCACCTGTCCCCTGTCACCTATCCCCTCCCAAATCGGCCGCCATACGCAAAGCTCGCGTGTAAACTCCTCCAGGCTCATGCCGCGCATGGCCTGCTTATAGGCCTCGTGCTCTGCCGTGCGGATCGAGCGCGGCGAGCGAACGTCTTCCATGTGGTCCACGTGGATCGGCGGCCAGGGATAGCCGTTCACAAGCCCCAGCTCGGTCATCCGTTCCTGGTAGAACGTCCAGCCCGAATCGAGGACTGGCGCGGTGCCTCTGCCATCGCCGTTGGGAGCATCGCTGCCGCGGGCCACGTCGCCGCTGCATGCCAGATCACCTCGGCAACAAATTGGCCCGAGCCGGTCGAGCACCGCGCGGCGGACCATCACGGCGCAGCCGCCGACGTAGGGCTGCGCCAAGACGCGCACTCCGTCGAACTTGCCGGCGCGCCCCTCTTCAACCAGCGCCTCGCCTTCGGCGCGGAAGTGGAAGCCCGAAAGCGCGCCGAAGCGTTCGCTGCGCTGGTGGCACTCGGCCAGGCGCAGCAGCAAGTCGGGCGGCACCCAGGTATCGTTATCGACCTTGGCCAGCAGCTCGACAGGCGGCTCGCCAGATGCCCAGTGCGGAGCACCGCTCGGCGTACCAACAGGGGGCTCACGCCGGGGTACCTGCGCAGCGGGTCGGCTCGCCTGGTCGCCGAACCAGACCAGGTTCATCGGGTAAACCACGCCGCGGTTGACGTTCGACGCCAAGAGCGTCGCACGCTGTTCGCCGCGCAGCCGCTCGCGCAGGTATTCCAGCGAGCCATCGGTCGAGGCGTTGTCGAAAACGACGATCCTCAGCCTTGGATAATCGAGCGCCAGCACGGAATCGAGCGCCACCTTCGTGTGCGCGAGCCGGTTGTACGTGACCATCAGCAGAAGGCAAGGCGGAAGGTCGGACGATCTGCAGGGAACGCCCTCTGTGGCCTCTGTGGCGTTCCGTGGCGTCATCGCCGGCGAGGGAGGCGCGAACGGAGGAGAAGCGGGGAAAAGCGGAGGAGTGGAAGAGGCGACGACGGCGCTGGTCGGAACGCCAGCGACGGCGTTCCCTACAGACGCGGCGCTTGCGACTTCGTCGCCAATGACCACTGACAAAGGACCAATGACTTTCGCAACAACCAGCCACTGGTACACGAAAAACTCCTGCGCCTCGTGCTGGGGAAAGCCGACGAGCTGCAAGCGGCCGAGGTCGATTTCGCCGGGGCTTCCGTTGGCAACCCACTCGTCGTAGCCCTGGCCGGGCACGGCCGTCCAGGAGACAGCGGAATACCCGGCCGCCTCGAACAATTCCTCGATATTGCGCCGCGTGTAGAAGCCGGTGTGCGTATTGTCCAAGGGGCCGCTGGCCTGGTACGTCCAGTTCCCTTCCAAGAGCGACCGGACGACGTCGGCATGCCGCGCGTTGGGGATGCTGGCCACCACTACTCCGCCGTTTCCAAGCCCGTCGCCTGGCCGCAGCCAGGGGCGCACGCGCGCCAATTGCGCCACCGGGTCGAGCAGGTGTTCGAGCACGTCGGCGAAGACCACCGCGTCGAAATGTCCGTCTGGGAATTGGAGCTCCAAGCGTTCGAAATCGCCCACGTGTACCACATCCAGCCGCGTGCGCGCCACGGCCGCCGCTTGCTCGTTTTG
>DATLQY010000533.1:0-15123 GCA_035534975.1 Pirellulales bacterium | reverse complement strand
GCTCGAGCTCCTTCTCGTAGCGGATGACGACCATGGCCTATCGTCTACCACGAATCGCCGAATCATGGCAATGTCAATCTCCACCATGAAAACATGCCCATCCCATGTCCCGCGGTCGTCCGCAGAATGGGCAACCACCCTGAACGGTCCACGAATCGCACGAATTCCACGAATGAGGGCATCCTCATCGAACATTCGTGTCATTCGTGTGATTCGTGGTTTGTAAAATCTTCGCGGGCAACAAAGGAATAAAACATTAGTAGTACGAAGTTCACGAATGTCGGATGAAGACCGCCGTGTTCCAAGGAGATGAGGAACGTCGGACTACTGACGATTCCCACAAGAAATCTTCAACCACGAAACACACGAAACGCACGAAAAAAGGAGGGAGCCAACGGTTGCGTCCGACGAGCTCGTCAGCATTCACCAGTCACGAACGACGACACGCCACGGGAACTGCAACTCTTGCGCGCCGTACCCAGCCATCTTTCGTGTGTTTCGCGTGTTTCGTGGTTCCCTTCCGATCTGCAGGACAAAACTAGATCCATTCATACTCGACTTTGGGGAAGTGGCCGAAGTTGACGAGCTTAAGCGACCGGAATGGCCTGCGAAGCTTGCACGAATGTCGGATGAAGTCGCCGTGTTCAAGAGAACGACGAAGGTTGGAAACCTGCCCCACGATGGATGTGGGGCCCGTGCCGCCGGACGAGACGGAATTCTCGCGAATTCCGCTACGTGGAACCCCGGAACGCCCGGGACGGCGTTCCCTTCAGACGCGACGACGGCCTCCGTATTAGAACACACACAAATATTTTCTACAGATACTATTGACTGGATAGTATCCATTCGTATACTTAACTATGGGCCGCACACGATCGGCCCCGCAACTCACCACCTCACTCACCCACTCGGCACTCACCACTCACCTACTCACCACTCACCCAGGTGCCACATGCCCGCCGGAAGCAAAACCAATCCGTTCGCGGAGGAACTCCAGAGACTAGCTCTCGACGACGAACAGTGCGCGCAAACAGCTCAGACGCGCGGCTCGCACGTCGAGCACGAGCCGACCGAGCCACCCCCACCGCCGGCCGATGCTGAGGTCCGAAGGCTCGACACCGTCGCGGCGCGGACCACCCGCTGGCTCTGGCCCGGCCGAGTGGCGCTGGGGCGGCTGACCCTCGTGGCCGGCGAGCCGGGGGCGGGCACCAGCCTGCTCTTGATGGATCTCGCCAGCCGAGTCTCGCGCGGGAAGGCATTTCCGCTGGCAAGTTCGCACTGTGCCGCCGATCCGGACAGTGCCGCCGGGCCAGACAGTACCGGCAGAGTCCAACGGGTGCCTGTGGCCCCCGGGGCGAGCGACGACTGCGACGACCACGGTGCGAATGCCGAGCCGGAGGCGGCCGACGTGGTCTTGATCATGCGTCAAAGCATGGAAGATATCGTGGTGCAACGATTGGCCGTCCTGGGCGCCGATTTGACGCGCATCCATGCCCTAGGCGAGGTCGTCGATCGCAAAAAGAAAGAACGGACCATGCGCCCGTTCCGCGCCTACAGCGACCTGGAACACCTCGAATCGCTCTTGGCGCGCACGCCGGGAGTGAAACTCGTGGTGCTCGACCCGATGGAACTTTGGCTCGACGAGCGCGGCCAATCGATTTCCTACGGCGACCGGCAAACGATTTGCAAGCTGGGCGAGCTGGCACGACGGTGGGGCGTGGCGATCGTCGCCGCCGCGCGCGTCCCGGATAAGCCGGGTGCCAACGACCTGCGCCGCTGGCTCGACAAGCTGGCCGGGGTCGAGGAACTGGGCGCGCTGTTCGCCGTGGTTCGCGACCGCCGCCGGCCATGTCGCCGGTACCTGGCGGCCGTCAAGAACACGCTGGCCGAGGTGGAAGACGCCCTGGCGTTCGAAACGCCCGGCGGTTGGGTCGTCTGGCGACGCGGCGGCGTGAGCGCGGCGGTGGTCTGGGCGACGCCGTCGCGGCTCGACCAGGAAGACGCGGCGCGCTGGTTGCGCCAGGAGCTGGGCAGCCGCCAGGTGGCGGCGAAGGAGCTGCGCGCGGCGGCGGAGGAAGCCGGTATTCCCTGGCACGTGGTGTACCGCGCCAAGGGAATCGCCGGCGCCGATTGCGGCCGAGTCGGGAGCGGCACGGGCAGCTATTTCGTCTGGAGCCTTTTCGACCTGGTGGAAGATGAGGAAATGGAGTGGAACGGTGAACGAAGCGCGGAGCCGACCCGCTTCGCGGGTGCCCCGGTGCGGAGCGCGGAGCGGACGGGACATTCCGACCCACCGGGATTCGAGATTGGAAACTCGCAAGAAAGTGCGAAATCGTCGATAGAAAACACGAAAACAGGGGAAGCAAGCGCGGAGCCGACCCGCTTCGCGGAGCGGATGGAGGCGTTAGGCGTTAGGGACGGAGGCGGGAAGCAGGAGAGCGCGGAGCCGACCCGCTTCGCGGGTGCCCCGGTGCGGAGCGCGGAGCGGATTGCAGCCGCGGCCCCGAACGAGACGGAGCACCAAAAGACCGAGGTTGAAGACGCACAAGAATGTGCGAAATCTTCGATAGAAAACACGAAAACAGGCCAGGAAGATGGTGGGCGGGCGGCGGCGGACGGTGGGCTGCCGAGCGAGCCGCCGAGCGACTTCGCGGCGACGCCGATTCGGAATTTGGAGCCATCCGTCCCCGGTGCGAACGCTGGAAGCGCCCGGCGGCGGGATGGACGCAGGCGTTCTGAAGCTGGGAACGAGAAGTCCGCGATTCAAAACGAGTTTTCCGACCCCGCGGCGGTTGACGAACGTCCGCGACAATGCGAGGAACCGCTCGATCAGCTTGACGAGCGATTGCCCGCGCAGAAGGGCGCGGGTGACCGGACCGAGGATCAACGTGTCTGGATTCGTTACGGCGAGTCCCAGCCGGTGCTCGTCTCCAATTTGGAGTCCGATCGCCTTTGGGCCATGTTGACCAACGAGCACCAGGGGCCCGAATTGACGCACGAAATCGAGAGGGTCCTGCGCGAGCGGTGCGACCCGAGGTTGAAGGATGAGGATTGAGGCGAAATCCCGACTTGTCGGGGATGAAGGTTGAGGAGAAAGTGGAAAGTTCAAAGCAGACCGATGGTGGGCCGTCACTCGCCCAAGGCGAGCTTGTCCCACCCTACACGCCTTTGCTTGAGACTCAAAAAGCCGCGGAAATCGCCATAGAACAAAAAAACGGCTTAGACGGAGAACGAGAGGTTGCGCCCGATCACGCGGGACGACCGCTCAATTGATCTTTGACAATTTGGTTAACAAAAAGCTCCAGAAGGCGCAGGCCGGCGTCGGGTAGGTGCTCGCCGTCGGCGGCGCGCATGGCGCCGACGGGGAGGCGGCTTACCGGAGGCGGCTTGGCTACGTCCGGCGATAACCTCGTCGACGAAGTTCGATCTTGCCCGACCACCGCGAGGATGTTATCATTTATGAAAACACTTGAGTCTCGGCCGTGGCGTACATCGACATCATCTGGGACTTGGATGACGATCCGGCGGGAAACGTTCGACACATCGCCGATCACGGCCTGACCAAGGACGATGTGCGTTGGGTCCTGGAAAACCCGCTGCGCCGCGAAGAGAGCTGGTCGAGTGGTCGTCCCATGGTTTACGGATACACGCCCGACGATGTGTATGTCGTGGTTATCTACGAGCAGGTCGACGAGCAAACGGTCTATCCGGTGACTGCATATGAAATTGAAGAATAGGAGAAATACCAATGGCCAAAAAGGGTCGAGACCTTTCGCGCGGCCGAGAATTGACGACGGAGGAAGCCGCGCGTTACGCGAAGATCCGCCAGGAGGTCACGGAGGAAATTCCGCCGGCGAAGTCCAACCTGGTTCGGGAGACGATCGGCAAGCTACGGCTCCTCCGCGAAGAACGAGGGCTCAGTCTGGCCGACGTGGAAGAGCAGACGGGAATGACGCGGGCCAACCTCTGCCGCCTCGAAAACGAAGGGCGTAATATCCAGCTTCGGACCCTGGAGCGGTACGCGCGAGCCCTCGGTTGCCGCATTGAAATCGGTCTTGTTCCAATCGCAGCCAAGCGCCAAGCCCGAGTTTGATCGCCGCCTCGGCAACGTCACGGGGGCGGAGTCGAATAGGGGACGAGCGAGAGGAGGGAGCAAGGCGCGATGGCGGCCCTCGAAGTCGTGCTCGGCGAACAGACTCGGCAGTCGTCGCAAGCGGAGGGGTGACGCGCTTGGCGCATCCCAGACACGAATCCATACGGCGCTATGGTCTTCGGTGAGGTCTGGCGAACCGCCTTTCGCGGTGATAGATTGCAAGCATGCGATTCTCACTGCGAACGATGTTTCTCACGCTGTTCATCGTCAGCCTGGTCGCATCACATTTTTACACCTCATGGAAGCTCCACGAGGCACGCGACGAACTGCTGAAACTGCGCAACGAACTTGGCCACCTGACCATCGTCGACCCGACTCGGCTGAATATCATTTCCGTGCCCACTGAGGAAGATGGCAAGCGACGGTGGCGGGTCTATGTGCCCAAGGGCGCAAGGTACACGCTGTCCGCCGTGACACAAGAAATACCGGCGAAGGGACGTCCGTCGGGGAAACAGAGCCGGATCAGCACGCCGCCTCCCGAGGGCGAATTCACTTTGACGGTTCGTACCGAAGGGAACGAAAAAGCTGGTTGGCGATTATCGGTGAGCACCGGCCACGGAAAAGCCTCGCTCGGCATCGCCGATGACCATGCCGGTTGGCTGAAGGGAATTGGAGGCGGCGGCGAGTGCGCCGCCCGGGCGGGGGGCCAGGGAACCGAAACCTTCGCGCGCGGCCAGTCATTCGATCTGTTGAGGCAACACCAATGGACGCCGGACCGATCAGGCGCGTTTACCTCTCCCGGGCCGAAACCAAGCGACGGTGTCTTGATTTGGGTAGACGCGTATTGACCGATGAAACCCCCGCGCGCGGATCATCGGCTCCATCGCCGCAATCTATGGCTCGCCCGTAACGATCCGCCGGCCGGTCTTGGGGTCGACGGCCAACTGCAAGTCTTCGCCGTCAGCCGTGTAGAAGAAGAACCCGAACATCATTTCCTGCACGGTCTGCGGGCCATGACGGACGGTGGCCGCCGGGTCGGGGTTGAAGGGGTTGAACCGAGAGTTGTCGAAATGCGCGGTGACCTCGATGCGCGTCCCGCGGGGAAACTTCTTCGTTCCAGGATTCCAGCGATAGTTTTGTTGCCAATCGTAATGATAATTGGGAATCGAGAGCAGCGTCTCGCTCTCTCCCGTCGGATAAATCGCCCGGAAGGTCATGTCCTTGCCGCGCAAGTGCATGTGCGCGAACATGCCCAGCCCGCAGGCGTCGCATGGCAAGTTGCGGACCGCCGTGACGGGGTGCGCCGCGGCCCCCGGCGGGATTTCGAAACGCGAGGTCGTGGCCTGCACATGGTGCAATTCCTGTCGGACCGTGCCGCGCGGAAATCGTAGGCCGACCGACATGCGGTTCGTTTCGGGCTTGCCCGTCGTCGTGTAGTGGATTTGCAGGGACAACACCGAATTCTTGGGGATCCGCAGTGCGAGGCCATCGTCGAGGACCATGGGTGTGCCGCCGGGCACCCGCCCGGTGATGAAATTGCCCTCGCTGAATTGTTGGCCAAGGGCCACGTAGCCCATGTTGCAATGATGGACCACGCCGGGGTTCGACGGCCTGATCTCCGCGGCGGAGATCCACGTCTCGTCGAGAAAAACGTGCGGCAGCAGCACATACTTGTAATCCACGAAACCGTCCGCGGGCAGGTTGTGGGACCCCAGGGCGGTCGTCACCAGGTCCGGCTCGCCGATTTCCCAGGTGGAATCGTGGAAGATCAGGGGCGGCGGGGCCTTCTCGGGATCACCCGGCGGCCGGCCTTTCCGCGTCCAGGCGACGATTTGGTTTCGCTCGATGGCGGAGAGTCCGCGCTCGTTGGCGAACCGCTGTTGACGGCTCGCGTACCAAGGCGGCATCCGCCCCTCGCCAACGACCTCGGCGATCGTTTCGGCATGAGCGGCGACTTCGTCAAGCGTGATCAGCGAGAAAGGCGCCGTCGCGCCAGGCCGATGGCACTGCTGGCAATGCCGCTGCAGCAGGGGCAGAACGTGCTCGTGGAACGTCACGGGCGGATCGAACCGTGGCGCCGACGGCGGCGTGATCCTGCAACCGTCGACGGGTGTTTCTCGGACGCCGACGGGTCGATCTTCGAGCAGGTTTTCGAGCGCGTGCTGAAGATCGTCGTGAGTAACATCGGGCCGGGCGCCGCCGAGCCTGTATTGATCGTCGATTCGGCCGCGATAGCGCAGCCGGCGCTCGCCGTCGATGACCGCGACCTCCGGCGTGCGTTCGACACCGACGGCGCGCGCGCACGATCCGTCGGCGTCCTTGACGACCGGAAACTCCACGCCGAAGTCGATCGCTTGTTGGGCGACTTCGGGAATCGTATCGCCCGGGCCGGCGTTGACGCCGACGAACTGTACGCCACGTCCGCGAAATTGCTCGTCGAGCCGTTTGAGCTTGGGCCAATATCTCTGGACCAGTGGACAGGTGGTGTTCGTGAAAACGACGACATAGGTCCGCTGTTCGCCGAAGTCGTCGAGCGAGCGTGGAAGAAACCTGATGTCCTTGAAACGCAGTTCGGCAATCTCGTCGCCGATCCGCGGCCGGTCGGTCTCAGCGCCCAATAGCCCATTGGAACCCCAAGAGGCACATGCCACCGAACAAGCCAGGCAAACGTGCCAGAGTCGCATGGTTGCTTCCGATGAAAAGCCAGGCGGCGCCTAACCCAGCGCGTTCCGCACCGCCGCGCGGGTCTTCTCCAATCCGGTCCGGGCGACGGCCAGCGCGTCTTGCTTCCAATACTCCTGGTTGAACAGCTCCAGCGAGAGCATGCCGCGAAAGCCGGCGTCGCGCAGCGTACGAAACATTTCGCCTAACGGAGCGACGCCGTCGCCCGGATAGACGCGGTTCGCATCGCTGATCGTGTCGCGCGGCGGATCGGCGGGGTAATCGTTGACGTGAAACACGTGCATTCCGGCGCCACCCAAGAGCCGCAGCCCGTCGAACCCCGAGCCTCCCTTGTAAAGATGGTACACGTCCAACAAGAGACAGGCCTTGGGGTGGCCGCTTTCGCTCGCCACCAACAACGTTTCGCCCAGCCGGCTGAGGTTCTTGGAGAAACCCCAGACTTCGACCTGCGGCACGACACCCATCTCGTCACCCAACTCCAACAGCGCCCGATAGCGCTCGGCGGCCCGGAACAGGTCGAGACCCGGCTTGTCGGTGGCACCGGCCGGAGGCGCGGCCAGCCGCGTGCCGCCGAGCTTCGCCACCAGGTCCATCGCCCTGCGCGCATCTTCGAGTCCTTTGGCCCGCTGTGCATCGTCGTCGACGATCCATTGGGCGAAGCCGATGGCGCTGACGACGGCAATACCCAGGTCGCGGGCGCGTTTGGCAAGGTCCGCCAGCGAGCCGCCCCCGGCGACGTAGGCCTCGATATCGTTGATCCAAGGCTCGATACCCTGGTAACCGGCCTTGGCCGCGAGGTCGACCTGCCGATCGAGGGCCAGCTTCTGGCCGCGGATCGTGCCGGTATTGAGCGCGTAGCCAAACGGTTCCGGGATGTCGCCACCGGCATCGGCCGCCGCTGCCGGATTCGCGCCCAGCGCCGCCAAGGCACCGGCGCCGAGTGTCGTGCTGGTCATGCCGAGTACGTCCCGTCGGGAGAATTGAGAAGTCATGGGTTTTGGATTCGAGCGATGAAAATTCGAAGTTGCGGAAACTACCACGATGATAACCGCGAATGCCGCCAAGAACAGCCAAAAAGGCGAATCGGTTCGTAGAACGGAATTCATTCCGTTTCGCGCCTTCTAACGGAATGAATTCCGTTCTACGTGCGGAACGATTTCGGCTTGAACAAGGCTGACATTGACCCAAACCGCCCAAGTTGTTAGAAGCCTTCCAGGAAAAGCCACGGAGGGCGTTCTCGTGGGGCAGGTTTTCAACCTGCCATCCATGCATGGGGCAAATTGCCGCTTGGAAACTGCCCGACGGCGGGTGTTCCCTGAGGAAGAATGGCGATCCAAGGATGTATCGTCGGCACGGACAAAAACTCGGTCTGGCGTTTCTGGCCTGCGACCTGTCGGTGACGGCCGGTGTCTGGTTCGCGGCCTATTTTCTCCGCTATGCCCTCTGGCCCGCCGAGCACGGCGTGCCCAAGCTGGCGGTGGTCGTCGGCGAGTTGCCCCTGCTCTTGCTGCTGGCCGGCGTCGCCTACCGGGCATGCGGGCTTTACGAGGTCCACCGGTTGCGCGAAATGCCGCGCGAGCTCGGCCTTGTTTGCCAGGCGAGCGGCCTCTTATTCGTGCTGGCCATTACTTCGGTCTTCTACCGCCGCGAAATGTACGAATCGCGGTTGGCATTGGCGCTGTTCCTGGGGCTGAACGCCGTGGCACTTTCCGTCGCGCGGCGCGTCGTGTGGCGGGTGCTGAAGTACCTCCGCGGCCAGGGCTTGAACTACGGCCGCGCGGTGATCGTCGGCAGCGGACACACCGGCCGGCTCGTCGCCCGCACCATAGGGCAGAACGCTTGGACCGGTCTGGAAGCGGTCGGCTACGTCGACGCGCCGGGCAAGGCCGAGCCGATCGGGCTGCCGCGGCTGGGAACGATCGATCAACTGGGCGCGATCGTCGCCGCGCACCGGATCGACCACGTGTTCGTGGCGCTGCCGCTGGCGCGCTATGGCGAGTTGCCCGACGTGTACCGCGCCTTGGCGGATCTGCTGGTCGAAGTGCAGCTCGTCCCTGACCTGCCGAACCTGGCGGGAATGCGCGTCCGTTCGATGGAAATCGACGAAGTGGCGTTTCTCAGCCTGCGCGGCAACCCCCACTACGGTTGGCGGCGTGTCGCTAAACGGTCCATGGACGTCGCGCTGGCGGCACTGGCGCTGGCGATCATGGCGCCTTGGATGGTCCTGCTCGCGGCGTTGATCAAGCTCACCAGCCGCGGGCCGGTGCTCTACAAGCAACCGCGGGCCGGTTTGGGTGGCCGGCCATTCGACATGCTCAAGTTTCGCAGCATGCGCCTCGACGCTGAGCGCAGCACCGGTCCCGTCTGGGCCGATCGCGACGACCAGCGCTGCACGACACTGGGACGCTTCATGCGCCGGTGGAGTCTGGATGAGCTCCCGCAGTTGTTCAATGTCCTGGCGGGCCACATGAGCCTGGTCGGACCGCGGCCGGAGCGGGGCGTGTTCGTCGAACGATTCCGCAGGCAGTTTCCCAGTTACGCGCAGCGGCACCAGGTGAAGGCGGGTATCACCGGCTGGGCGCAGGTCAACGGCTGGCGCGGCAACACCTCCTTGCGGCGGCGGTTGGAGTTCGATCTGTACTACATCAGCAACTGGTCGCTCTGGCTCGACTGCAAGATTCTCTGCCTTACCCTGGCGCGCGGGCTGCGCCATCGCAACGCATATTAGGCGGCAGGCCAACGAGCCTGTGCCGAATAGGCCATTGTGGTGCTCGACGACCGTCATTCTCGAGCGCGTCAGGGTTAGATCGCAAGACCGGCATAAAATTTGCTGGTTTTTCCCTTACGTTTGAGAAGACTCACGTAATGGCCTTTCGCCGCGTGCTGGTCGAGGGCAAACGACTGCACAACGGTGCGCAGGCTGGCGTCGAAAGCGCCAATTGGTCAGAAACTATCCAGCGGGCAACCCTTTGGAAGGGGCTCAACGACCCCGTCCTTTTATTTACCACGGAGCGAATGCGGCACAATGTATCGAACGAAAACGAAGGCGACGGTGGATTACAATCTGACAGCGGGACTTGGAGAAGCACGGCGGAAGCTGTTATCGCAAGCTGACTGTGCCGAGCGGCTGGAGAAGCCACTGGCATATTGGGTGGTTTCGGGCGATCGCCGCCTGCCTTTCGCCTTTCTCGATCGCGCGCTCGGTGAGCTGGTGGAAACTCCCCTTGCCGATTTGTTGGCGACTCCCGGCATCGGAATTCGCAAGGTACAAACGCTCATCATGTTGCTCAACCGCGCGTCGCAGCCGCTTCCGCCGGGCGCCTTGGCGCCGCCGGTCGACGTGGCGCCGAAGGATCTTGCGACCGCAAACGGCCACGCGGACGCGGCCGAGGAAGTCGACGCCGCCATCGTTTCCGAGGCCTTGTGGGTTCAATGGCAAGCGACGGTGACCGAGCGACACCTGGAACAGGAGACGTTGGGTCGGTTGGTCCAGACCCTACGGGACTTGCCGCGCGTGATTTGGCGATGGCCGCTATCGAACTACACGAACCTCAGCCTGGCCGAGGTTCGCAGCCTCAAGACGCACGGAGTGAAGCGGGTCAACGCGGTGCTCGAAGTGTTCGGGAACTTGCACGCGATCTTGGCGCATGCCGGCCGCCGGCCGCACCTTGCGGTGCAAGTCGTGCCACAGTCGATCGTCGCGCTCGAAACCTGGGTCATGGACTCGCTGGAATCGCGGGAGCCAATCACGCTCGCGGAAGTCCAAGAACGGTTCGTCACGCCCTTGTTGAACCAGGTGCGCATCGACGCCACGAGCCAGGTCGCCAAGTTGGCGGAGCGGCGCATGTCGTCCAGCGGCGCGACCGTGCGCCAGGCGGCGCAGCGTTTGGGCCTGACGCGGGCGAGGGTCTATCAGTTGCTCGACGAAGTGGCGGAAATCGTCGCCGTGCGATGGCCGATGGGACGGTTGCTCATCGGCAAGATGCGCGAGAAACTGCACGCCGCCGGCATCGAGGACGATGCGAAGACTCTGTTCGACGCCGCCTGCGAGCTTTTCTTCGCGGTCAATGAAGAGCCTACCTTGGTGGCCTCGGACTCCACGTTCGTCGCCGAAGGTCGTTCGACGCCGCGCCGCCGGCCGAACCTAAACCGCGGCGCCAACGGCCGAATACCACAATCCGCTGAATCGAATTCGCTGTCTCCTCGCCCGCCGGTCGCCTCCCGCCAAGGCCTGCCTGTGCCCGTGACGCGCGCCAATGGGCAAGCCCAGCACCTGAGCGGGACGCCGCGACCTCATTGATGAGGGTTGCTCTAACTCGCAGCTTGGGCCTGGCTACCGGCGAAGTCGGCGACGCGTTTCGACGGATCGCGTTGCGCGTGGCTGAAGTCGAAACGGCACCTTGCGCCGGTTCCCTCAGCCGTGTCGCTTGGTTTGGCGGCGTTCTCGGATGTCGGCTCCGAACCAAAGGCGGCCGGCGGAAGCGCCCAACGGCGCCGTTGGCGCCGATGAAATCCCCAGTCGCAACCGCCAACCATTCGTCCGGCAAGGCGGGTCAGTGCATCGGGCCGCGGAAAGGCGCGGCAGAATTCGCCACCCACGACCAGACCGTGCAGCGCGATCGACCGCGTCCAGCCTGACATCGGGGCGTGGCGCCAAAAAAGCCGCTCCGTGCGCCGCGCGGCGGCGAAGCCGCCGGCTTGCGGCGAATCGTCAGCGGCATGGTAGATGATCGAAGCGGGTTCGAAACGTGCCAAGTAACCGGACTGCCGCAATCGAAGGGCCAGATCGACATCGGCCAGCGGATCGCCCAGCGATGTGTCGAAAAGGGCCTGTGTCGGCGACGTCGCCAGGCGCCGATAGAAAGCCGCTTGGGCCGTCGGCCCCAGAATCGTGGTGGCCGGTCCTCCAATATCCGCCGTCGAAAGCCCGCGACCGCGCGGACGGCGGACCCCGCCTGGATGGTACTCGAGTCCGGTTGACACGACCCGCGCCGGGTCATTCTCGTCGAGCACCAGGGGCGCGACCGCGGCGAGGCGTTCGTCGTGAAACTGCTCAAGCGGCGCGTGGGTCCAGCCCTCCTCGACGTTCGCGCCGCAGGCCAGCAAATGGACGATCGGCGCACGGCACTCGCGCACGCCCAGGTTGGCGCATTCCGCCAGGCCGGCACCGCGACGCGCCGCCACGAACCGGACCTCATCGACCAGATGGTACGGATCGTCGTAGGGATGTGCCAAGACCACGACCACTTCGCATTCTTCGGGCCGGTTCGCCAGGACCGATACCAGCGTGTGCTCCAGGCGTTCTGGGTCGTTCAGGGCGGGGATCAGAATCGAAAGCCGTGGCACGGGCAACCTTCCTTGGCTTGCCATGATCGAAAGCACTCCTCGGTTTTAGTCGGCCCGACGGAAGTGTCGAATTGACCCTGTTTGCCGAGATTTCGGCGTCCCGCAGCCGCGCAAGTTTCACCAAGCTACGCCGCTAACCATGGTTGTCTCGAATTGCCCGTGAATGTACACTGAATGCGACCTGCATGCCGTCCGGAAACACGCTGGCAGCCCCGCTCGTGGCCGGACAAACCCTCCCGCCAGTTTTTCGTGATTGTCGCCCATGATTGCCAACCGGCTGATGTGGCTTCTGACCCATGCCTGCGCCTTGGCGTGCGCGCCGTTCATCTGGCCTGCGCACGCCCGGGGTGGCGAAGAAACGGTGTCGTTCGAACAGCACGTGCGGCCGATCTTGAAGGCACATTGCTTCGATTGCCACGGTGGCGGCGAAACGCTTGAGGGGGGCCTTGACCTGCGGCTACGGCACCTGGCCGTGAAAGGGGGCGAAAGCGGCCCGGCACTGGAGCCGGGCGACGTGGCGGCCAGTCTCATGTTGACGCGGCTGAAAGCCGGTGAAATGCCGCCAGGCGAGAAGAAACTGACCTTTGACCAGATCGCCGTCATCGAACGCTGGATCGCCTCGGGCGCCATGACTCGGCGCGACGAGCCGCGACAGCTTCCGCCCGGGATCGACATCACGCCGGAAGAACGTGATTTCTGGTCGTTCCAGCCGATCCGCCGCGTCGTCCCGCCTCGGCCTGTCGATACGGTCGATCGTGAATCGCTGCTGGCCGCGCACCCGGAAGCCGACATGGTACGCACGCCGATCGACTCGTTCGTGCTTGCCGCCCTGCGCGAACAGGGGCTGCGTTTCGCCCCCGACGCCGACCGGCTCACGTTCATTCGCCGAGCGGCCTTCGACCTGACCGGCTTGCCGCCGTCGCCGGCCGAGATCGACGAGTTTCTGGCGGATACCGACCCACAAGCCTTCGACCGTCTGCTCGACAAGCTGCTCCAATCGCCCCACTATGGCGAGCGATGGGGCCGCCATTGGCTCGATGTGGTTGGTTACGCCGATTCGGAAGGCAACGGTAACGACGACACGCCGCGCCCGTATGCCTACCACTATCGCGACTACGTCATCCGCTCCTTCAACGCCGACAAACCGCTTGACCAGTTCCTCGTCGAACAATTGGCCGGCGACGAGCTGGTCGCGCTCCCATGGAATAATCTGACGTCCGAACAGATCGAGAAGCTCGCGGCGACCGGCTTCCTGCGGATGGCAGCCGACCCCACCGCGACGGGCGGCGGCGATGAGGCCGCGGGCGCCAACCTGGTCGTCGCCGACACGCTCAAAATCGTCGGTTCGTCGCTGCTCGGGCTTTCCGTCGGCTGCGCGCAGTGTCATGACCACCGCTACGATCCAATCCCGCAATCGGATTATTACCGCTTACGAGCCGTTTTCGAGCCTGCCCTCGATCCGGCCCACTGGCGCCGGCCGGTCCAGCGGCTGATCTCGCTCTACACCGACGCCGACAGGGCCAAGGCCGCCGCGGTCGATGCGGAAGTCGCCAAACTGCAAGCCGACTTCAACTCCAAACAAACGAACTACGTGGCCACGGCGTTCGAGAAGGAACTGATGAAATTCCCCGAGGAGATTCGGGGCAAGCTTCGCGAGGCGTACGGCGCGCCCGTCGACAAACGCACTGAGGAGCAGAAGCAGCTTCTGGCTGCCAATCCCAAGGTGAACATCAGCCCCGGCGTCCTCTATCAATACGACCAGAAGGCCGCCGACGAACTGAAGGCTGACCAGGCCAAGATCGCGGCCAAACAGGCGGAAAAGCCCGTCGAGGATTTCATCGGCGTCTTGAATGAATCGCCGGGCACGCTGCCGCCGACCCACGTATTTCATCGCGGCGATTATCGCCAGCCGACGAAACCGGTCGCGCCCGGCGACCTGACGATCGCCGCGCCCGAGGGCCAGCGCCGGGAGATCGCCGAGAAAGACCCAGGCGTGCCCACGTCGGGCCGGCGACTGGCCTTCGCCAAACACCTCACCAGCGGCCAGCACCCGCTCGTGGGGCGCGTCCTGGCAAACCGGTTGTGGCTACACCATTTCGGTCGGGGGCTGGTCGAGACGCCGGGAGACTTCGGCATGCTCGGCGTGCGTCCCACGCACCGCGAGCTGCTCGATTGGCTCGCCGACGAGTTGGTGACCCAAGGTTGGAGCTTGAAGCGAATGCACAAGCTGATCATGCTCTCGACCGTGTACCGGCAGTCGTCGGTCGCGAGGAACGATTCCGGGCCGCGGGCCGTCGACGCCCGCGCGCTCGACGCCAACGACGCCTGGTACTGGCACTTTCCTGTGCGGCGTCTCGAAGCCGAAATCCTGCGAGATCGCATGCTCGTCGCAAGCGGCGTGCTCGACCGCAGGCTGTATGGTCCGGCCGTGCCCATCAGCGAGGATTTCGTCGGCCAGATCGTCGTGGCTGACGACGCTCCGCGCCGCGGCGTTTACCTGCAAGCACGCCGCACGAAGCCGGTTTCGTTCCTACAGGCATTCGACGCTCCCGTCATGACACTCAATTGCGAGCGCCGCGTGCCGAGCACGGGAGCACCGCAATCGCTGATGCTGATGAACAGCGAGTTCGTGCTCAAGCACGCCAACTTGTTCGCGCTTCGTTTGAGGTCCGAAACGCCCCCGGAATTTGCCAGGTCGCAGCCCGAATCACTCGCAACACGATTCGCCCGGCACGCGGACGTCTGGCAATTTGGCCATGGCGCGTTCGACACCGCGGCAGGCCGGATGACGCAATTCACTCCGCTGCAGCACTTCACCGGCGCGGCCTGGCAAGGCGGCGCAACGTTGCCCGACCCGAACACCGGTTGGGTCATCGTGCATGCCGGCGGAGGCCACGCGGGTAACGACCAGCTCCACGCGGCGGTCCGCCGCTGGGTTGCGCCATTCGCCGGTACGCTGGCGATCTCTGGCACGCTCAAGCACCCTAGCGAAAACGGCGATG